>JADGPC010000179.1 GCA_017882645.1 Streptosporangiales bacterium
GCGCCATTATCGAATGGATGGGGGCGAGCACCGACGTCACCGGCCAGCGCGAGGCCGACGAGATGCGCGGCCGGCTGACCGAGCAGCTCTCCGCCGCGGCGCTGCGCACCTCCCGGCTGCAGCAGGCGACCTCGCTGCTGGCCGAGGCGCTCTCGGTCCAGCAGGTCATCTCGGTCATTACCGACGTCGGGCGCTCGGCGATCGGGGCCGACCGGTCGGCGGTCGCGATGGTTGTCGAAAACGACCGGTTCCGGTTGCGCGTCAACCGCTCCGACGCGTCGTCTGACGGTCCCGCCCAGACGTCGGGCGAGATGGCGCTCGACGTTCCGAGCGTGATGACGGCCGCCATCGCGCTGCGCCGCTCGGTGGTGTTCGACAGCCCGGATAGCCTGCGGCGCTACTTCGAGGCCGATCAGGACGCCGAGCTGCTGCTCGGGCCGGGTGACGAGCAGGCCTGGGTCGGGCTGCCGCTGACGACGTCGGGAGCCCCGCTCGGAGCGCTACAGTTCGCCTTTACCAGCCCGCACCAGATCACCGACGAGGAACGGGTCTTCCTCGAGGCGCTCGCCGGCCAGGGAGCGCTGGCCCTTGAGCGGGCCAAGCTGTACGAGCGGGAGCACGCGACCGCGGAGACGCTGCAGCGCAGCCTGCTACCTGACACCCTGCCTGACGTACCTGGGATCGCGCTTCGGGCCACCTACAAGCCGGTCAGCATCGAGGTCGGCGGCGACTGGTACGACGCGTTCCGGCTGCCCGACGGCAAGCTCGCGGTAGCGGCTGGTGACGTGATGGGCAAGGGCCTGACGGCGGCCGCCGGGATGGGCCGGGTCAGGAACGCGCTCCGCGCGCTGGCGCTGACCGATCCCAGGCCGGCCGCGGTCCTGGCCGGCCTCGACCGGCTCTTCCTGGCCACCGAACTTGACGAGCAGGTAACCACGGTCTGCTACCTGGTCGTGGACCCGCAGACCGGGGAGGGCGTGGCGGGCAACGCGGGTCACCTGCCGCCTCTGCTGCTCAGTCCCGGCGAGCCGCCGAGGCTGGACCAGACAGAGGCGGGGACGCCGCTCGGCTGGGCGAGTCCGCGGCACCAGTACCCGTTCAGCCTGCCGCGGGGAAACACTGCGGTGCTGTATTCCGATGGTCTGGTGGAGAACCGCCGGCGCGGGCTCGACTCGGGGCTGGACGAACTGGTCGCCGTAGCCGGGCAGGCGCCGCCTGACGTCGTCGCCGATCCGCAGCGACTAATTGATTACCTGGTCGAGAAGATGCTGGCGGGCTACGAGCAGGACGACGACGTCACCGTGCTGGTCCTGCAGATGCCGGATCCTGAGCCAGCCGGGCAGCGCCAGCCAGGCAGAGCAGGACGCGGGCGCGGACTTGGCCGCGGACGCGGCTGAGGGCGGGCAAGGAAGGTCAAGCCGTGAAAGTTGTGGGTACGCTTTCGCAGCGTGTAGTTGTCGGGCAGCTATCCGATCGGGGGGTACGGGCTTGGAGTGGTACGACCTACCTTCCAACTCCACCTAAGGTGGGGGACGGAAGCGGTGTTCCCGCTGCCAGGCAGGGCAGAGTGGGGGCTCTGCGGACGGTGAGAGAAGCGGCGACCTGGCAGTAGGGGCCAACTTCTTGCCAGACGATCGCAGGAGAGCGTCGGTGCCGCCTGCTAGCTCGGTCGGATGGGGACTGACCGGGTCACGGCGGCTTATCGGCCAGCGAAGGAAGGGGTGACCGCGGTGGCAGGCGCTGCAAGCTCCGCGGCGCGGAGGCAGCCGACGCCGACAGGCCGAGGCGCTCGCGTTCCGCAGCAATCCCGGGTAGAGCCAGCCGATTCCGACGGCGGGCCTGCCGACGCTGCCGTCACGCTAGTGCCGGGCAACCCGGCGTCCGCTGACAGCCAGCAAGCAACCCGGCGGTCGGGCGGTGGCTCGCGCCGGTCGGCCAGGCGGTCAGCGAAGAAGGATCGCGCCGGAGGTACGACCTCGTCGGGCGGAGCGGATACTGTAGTTGATCCAGCCATCCCAGCCCCGGCCGGTCCTGTCTCAGCAGGCAGCCGGTCCGCCAGATCCGCGAGCGCCAAGCGTGGTGCCCGCGGTACGGCGGCTAGTGGCTCGAATGGCAAGGGACCTAGCCCGGATGGCGAGAATGCTCTCGCCGGACACGCTGACCTGGAAGGTGACGTGAACCTGGCGGAAGCGACCGATCTGGACGTTGATCCGGATCTTGGTACGGCTGCGGATCTGAATGGTGATCCTGATCTCGGTGCGGTGGCTGATCTGGACGGCGATCCCGATCTAGCCGCCGTGGCCGACCTTGATGTCGATCTCGACGATCTGTCCGGGCTGGACAGCGACGACGCGATCGACCCGGAGGCGATCGGCGAAATCGAAAGCAGTGACGACGACGCCGAAGCTGCCCCTGACGAAACCGAGGAAGGGGCCGGGCCGGCCAGCGTCACGGTCGGCGTCGTCGCCGTCGGCGTGACCGTGACCGCCGGCGCCGCCGAGGAGAGCGAGGACGAGGCTTTCGTCTACGGCGATGACGACGAGGATCTGCCAGCGGCTCAGGTTGCCGTGGCTGGTGCCACGTCGGACCCGGTGAAGGACTACCTCAAGCAGATCGGCAAGGTGCCCCTGCTCAACGCCGAGCAGGAAGTCGAGCTGGCCAAGCGGATCGAGGCGGGGCTGTTCGCCGAGGAGAAGCTGGCCGATGGCGGCCGTGCGATGCCGCACGACGTCAGAGGCGATCTGGAGTGGATCGCCGAGGACGGCCGCCGGGCCAAGAACCATCTGCTCGAGGCGAACCTGCGGCTGGTGGTCTCGCTGGCCAAGCGGTATACCGGCCGCGGCATGCTGTTCCTCGACCTGATCCAGGAGGGCAACCTGGGCCTGATCAGGGCGGTGGAGAAGTTCGACTACACCAAGGGCTACAAGTTCTCGACCTATGCCACCTGGTGGATCAGGCAGGCGATCACCCGGGCGATGGCCGACCAGGCGCGGACGATCAGGATCCCCGTGCACATGGTCGAGGTGATCAACAAGCTGGCCAGGGTCCAGCGGCAGATGCTGCAGGACCTGGGCCGGGAGCCGACGCCAGAGGAACTCGCGGCCGAGCTCGACATGACCCCTGAGAAGGTCATCGAGGTGCAGAAGTACGGCCGGGAGCCGATCTCGCTGCACACGCCGCTCGGCGAGGACGGTGACAGCGAGTTCGGTGACCTGATCGAGGACTCCGAAGCGATCCAGCCGGGCGAGGCGGTTAGCTTCACCCTGCTGCAGGAGCAGCTGCACTCGGTGCTCGACACGCTGTCCGAGCGCGAGGCGGGCGTCGTGTCCATGCGCTTCGGCCTGACCGACGGCCAGCCGAAGACGCTGGACGAGATCGGCAAGGTCTACGGCGTCACCAGGGAGCGGATCAGGCAGATCGAGTCGAAGACGATGTCCAAGCTCCGGCACCCGTCCCGCTCGCAGGTCCTGCGCGACTACCTCGACTGACCGCGACCGCGCGGCCCGGCGGCCACGCACAACGAATCAGGCGGTCTCCCCGTTGCGGGGAGACCGCCTGATCGTCGTCTGGCCTGTGTGGCAGCCGGTCAGCGGGCGGCTGCCGCTCCTTCGCCGGGCTTGTCGGTCAGCTTCGAGGTCTCGTCCTGAATCTCGACCGCCACCTTCGCCAGGGCGTGCGCATGCTGGCGGTTGTGGTGCGCGCAGAAGAGCAACTCCGCCGAACCAGGCAGGATCACCCGTACGTACGCCGGGGCACCGCACCTGTCACACAGGTCGTTGGCGTTCAGCGGCTTCGTTGGGGCCATCGCTCCGGTCATGTCCGCCTCCCTTGCCCGATTCCCGCCGACGGGTTTGCCGACGGTTTCTACAACCTGCGATCTCTACCGCATCACAACACCTAGCCAGTCTGGTGTCATCCCATGCAGGCCCTGCGTACGCCGTGGGCGAACACATTACGGATCACTGGCCCGATCTTTATACATGACGCGCCCGAGGGCAAGTTGTCCCAGGTCGCCGGGTATGCCGACGGCGTGCCTCAGCAAGCCAGCCAGTTCCGGCCGCTAGGCTTCGAAGCAGTTAATTTTCCCGGCGCGGGGTAGCAGGCTGCCGCAAGCCGGGCCTGACTCGAAAGTAGCGTGAGAAGCGCCGTGACTCCGGGACAAGCGCCGTGACCACCGCGCTGCGCGAGGCGCCGCGGAAGGCCGCCCAGGGCGATACCTACTCGGCGCGTCATCTGACCGTCCTCGAGGGCCTTGAGGCGGTGCGCAAGCGGCCCGGCATGTACATCGGATCGACCGACGGCCGCGGGATGCTGCACTGCCTGTGGGAGATCATCGACAACTCCGTCGACGAGGCGCTGCACGGAACCTGCACCAGCATCGACATCGTGCTGCATGCGGACCACTCGGCCGAGGTCCGGGACAACGGCCGGGGCATACCGGTCGATATCGAGCCCAAGACCGGCCTGAACGGCGTCGAGCTCGTGATGACCAGGCTGCATGCCGGCGGCAAGTTCGGCGGCGGCTCCTACACTGCCTCCGGCGGCCTGCACGGCGTCGGCGCCTCCGTGGTCAATGCGCTGTCCGGCCGGCTTGACGTTTACGTCGAGCGGGAGGGCTACGAGTGGGGCGCCAGCTTCCGGCGCGGCGTGCCGGGTGAGTTCGGTGCGGACGGCCTGGACGCCAGCTTCACGCCGGGCTCTGGGCTGCGCAAGGTGCGCAAGATCCCGAAGACGCGGACCGGCACGAGGACCAGGTTCTGGCCTGACCGGCAGATCTTCGTGCAGGGGGCCGATCTGGCCTTCGAGCCGCTCGTCCAGCGGGCCAGGCAGACCGCCTACCTGGTGCCAGGGCTCTCGATCACGGTCACCGACGAGCGCCAGGGGTCCGGCGACGAGGCGGACGGGCCGCCGAGGACGGCCGAGTTCAAGTTCGACGGCGGGATCAGCGAGTTCTGCGCGCACCTGAGTACCGGCACGCCAGTCACCGACGTGCTCAGGCTGAGGGGCGCCGGCCAGTTCACCGAGACGGTGCCCGTCCTGGACGACCTGGGCCACCTGACGCCCACCGAGGTCGAGCGGGAGCTTGATGTCGACGTCGCGCTGCGCTGGGACAGCGGCTACGACACGACGACCCGGTCGTTCGTCAACGTGATCGCCACCCCCAAGGGCGGCACGCACGTGACCGGTTTCGACCGGGCGCTGGTCAAGACCCTGAACGAGCAGCTCCGCGCGGCCAGGATGCTGCGCAGCGGCGACGAGCCGGTGATCAAGGAAGACGTCCTCGAGGGCCTGACCGCGGTCATCTCGGTGCGGCTGCCCGAGCCCCAGTTCGAAGGCCAGACGAAGGAAGTGCTCGGCACGCCTGCCGCCTCCCGGATCGTCGCCCAGGTCGTCTCGGGCGAGCTTAAGTCCTTCCTCGAAGGCCGGGTCAGGGGCAGCAAGCAGCAGGCGAAGGCGGTGCTCGACAAGGTCGCCGGCGCCGCGAAGACGAGGGTGGCGGCGCGCGAGCACCGGGAGAACCAGCGCCGCAAGTCCGCCCTGGCGTCGTCGGCGCTGCCGGCCAAGCTGGTGGACTGCCGGTCAGCCGATGACCGCAGCGAGCTGTTCATCGTCGAGGGCGACTCGGCGCTCGGCACCGCCAAGCTGGCCCGCGACTCGGAGTTCCAGGCGCTGCTTCCGATCCGCGGCAAGATCCTGAATGTGCAGAAGGCATCTTTGTCGGACATGCTGAAGAACACGGAGTGCGCGGCGATCATCCAGGTGCTCGGCGCAGGCTCGGGCAACGCCTTCGACCTGGACGCGGCGAGATACCAGCGGATCATCCTGATGAGCGACGCTGACGTCGACGGCGCGCATATCAGAACCCTGCTGCTGACCCTGTTCCACCGGTACATGCGCCCGATGGTGGATGCGGGCCGGGTGTTCGCCGCTGTGCCGCCGCTGCACCGGATCAAGCTCACCAGCCCGCGCAAGAACCAGGACCGGTACATCTACACCTATAGCGATGCTGAGCTGCACCGCACTACGCTCGAGCTGGACCGCAAGGGACAGAAGTACGAGGACCCGCCGCAGCGCTACAAGGGACTAGGGGAGATGGACGCCTCGCAGCTCGCCGAGACCACGATGGATCCGCGGCACCGCACGCTGCGCCGGATCAGGATCGACGACGCCGCGGCCGCGACCGCGATGTTCGAGCTGCTGATGGGCAGCGAGGTGGCGCCGCGGCGGGACTTCATCGTCGGCGGTGCCGCCGAGCTTGACCCGACCAGGATCGATATCTGACGCCGGCATGACGAGCCAGCCAGTTCCCCGTGCGAGCCGAGTTCTCTATGCGGGCGCCGCTGTTGCCGACGGTCTCGGTCCGGCGCTCCGCAGGCCGGTCAGCGTCGCGATCGAAGACGGGATCGTGACCGGGATCTTCGACGGTGACGGCGAAGGAGCGGACGCGGGCACCACGGTGGTCGACGCGAGCGGCGCGACCATCGTGCCCGGCCTGGTCGACTGCCACAGCCACCTGACCCTCCAGGGCGGTGCCCAGTGGATCGCCCGCGGCGCCGACCCGACGCCCGACCTGGTCGACGCGGCCGAGCGGAACGCCGCGGCGCTGCTGCAGGCAGGCGTCCGGTGGGTGCGCGATGTCGGCTCGCCGCGCCGGGCCGACGGCGGCGACGGACGCGAGCGGGCGCTGGCGCTCGGGCTGAGGGACCGCTGGCGGGATCGGCCCGGGTACCCGTACATCAGGGCCGCCGGAACCTGGCTGACCAAGGCCGGCTCGCTGCCGGCCGGCCTCGCGGTCGAGGTGACCGATGCCGACGGTCTGCTCGCGGCCGCCATCGCCCAGCTCGACGACGGCGCGGACCTGGTCAAGCTGTATCTGGACGGTCCCGACGCCGGGGTCGCGCCGTGGTCGGCCGACGAGGTAGCCAAGGTGGTCGCGGCCGTGCACGCCCGTGGCGCCACCGTGGCCGCGCACGGCTCAGGCCTGGCCAACTGCAGGCTGGCCGCGGACTCCGCCGTCGACACCCTGGAACATGGCTTCACCCTTGATGGCGAGATCGCGCGCACGCTCGCGGCGAACGGCGTGACGCTCGTCTCGACCCTGTCGGTCATGCACTCGTGGCTGACCTTCGGCGCGACGACGACGCTGGACCGCTTCACCGGCGACGCCAGCCGCAGCGCGATCAGCGAGCGGCTCGAGGTAGCGGAGGAGAGCATCAGGATCGCGCACCGGGCCGGCGTCGCGATCGCGGCCGGCAGCGACTTCGGCGGCGGCTCGGTTCGGGCCGGCCACCTGGCCTGGGAGGTCGAGGCGCTGGTCCGGGCCGGACTCGAGCCGTGGGAGGCGCTCGGCGCCGCGACCTGGCAGGGCGGGCGGGTGTTCGGCGACCCCGACGCGGGGCGCATCAGCGTCGGCGGCCCGGCGCACTTCACGCTGGTGCACGGCGACCCGCTGAGCGATCCGGCCGCGCTCTGGCGGGTCTGGCGCGTCGTCTAGGACGCTGGCGGCGGGCCCGAACGGGCCCGCCATTCGGGAGAATGGCCCGCGAAGCTTGGCGCCAGCCGAGTCTGGGCTGATGAAGTGCTCCAAGCGCGGGAGGGTCGTGGGCCGGTCAGGCCGGCCGGGCGGCTCCGCCGATCGCCGCGAGCGGATCGCGGACGCGCTCGCCCGATCCGTCCCTGCGGCCCTCAGGCGGCGGCAGCGGGGCCGGCGTGCCCGCGGCCGTCGCGCCCCGGGCCGGGCCTGGCCCGGCCCAGGCGAGCACGAGCACATCTTCGCCCTTCAGGAACCGGTGGCAGCGGACGCCGCCGGTGGCTCGGCCCTTGGCCGGGAATTCGGCGTACGGCGTCACTTTCGCGCTGGCCGGCGCCGTCCCTGGCAGGGCACCCGCGCTGCCGGCCACGGTGACCACGACCGGCTCGGCTGCCTCGGCTCCGGCTGAGCCGCCGTCCTGGTCGGCCGCCGGGTCCACCGCGCCGAACCACACCACGGACGCACGGGGGGAGAGCCTGATGCCGGCCATCCCGCCGGCTGCCCTGCCCTGCGGCCGGACCGCCGCCGCCCCGAACCTGAGCAGCTGGGCATCGCTGGTGATGAAGACCAGGTCCTGGTCCTCATCGTCGAGCTGGGCCGCTCCCACCACCCGGTCACCCTCCTTGAGGGAGATGACCTCGAAGTCGGCTGCGTTCTGCGGGTAATCGGGCGCCACTCGCTTGACCACGCCGTTGGCGGTGCCGATGGCGAGCCCGGCGCCTGCCGCTTCGGCGGCCACGATGGCGACGACGGTCTCGCCGCGCTCGGTGGTGACGAACTCGCTCGCGGGAGCCCCGCCGGACAGCCCGGGCGCGTGCGCGGTCGGCGGCAGTGCTGGCAGCTCGAGCACGCCGAGCCTGATCAGCCTGCCGTGCGAGGTCAGCACGCCGACGGTTCCCCTGGCCGTGGAGGGTACGGCCGAGACGATCACGTCATGCGCGGACCGCGGCTCTGCTGACCGGCCGCGCCCCCTGGCCGGCGCCGCCTGGGCAGTTCCGGGCTGGCCCTGTTGACCATTGGTCGTTTCCTCGGTCAGCTCCAGCTGGCCTGGCTTGCGCACGGCAGTACGCGCCATTAGGCCTGCCGAGGACAGCAGTACCGTGCACGGGTCGTCGGCCACCTCCAGCGGGACCGCGGCGGTCCGCTGGGTGCCGCTGCCTTCCAGCAGCACGGTCCGCCGCGGCGTGCCGAACTTCTCGGCTACCGCGGCGAGCTCGGCGGAGACCAGCTCGCGCAGCCGCTGGTCGGAATCGAGGATCGCGGTCAGCTCGGCGATCTCGGCCTGCAGCGTCTCCCGCTCACGCTCGAGTTCGAGCCGGTCGAACCTGGTCAGGCGGCGCAGCGGGGTGTCGAGTATGTACTGGGCCTGGATCGCGGACAGGTCGAAGATGGCCATCAGCCGTTCCTTGGCCGCGGCCGCGTCGTCACTAGTCCTGATGACCTGGATGACCTCGTCGATGTTGAGCAGGGCGATCACCAGGCCGTCGACCAGGTGCAGCCGGTCCTGGCGCTTGCGGCGGCGGAATTCGGTCCGGCGCCGGACGACCTCGAGCCGGTGGTCGACGTAGATCTGGAGCAGCTCGCGCAGGCCGAGCACCCGCGGCTGGCCGTCGACCAGAGCCACGTTGTTGATGCCGAACGTGTCTTCCATCGGCGTCAGCCGGTAGAGCTCCGCGAGCACCGCCTCGGGGTGGAAGCCGCTGCGGATCTCGATGACCAGCTGCAGGCCGCGATGCCGGTCGGTAAGGTCCTTCAGATCGGAGATCCCGTTCAGCTTCTTGGCCTGGACCAGGTCCTTGATCCTGGCCACGACCTTCTCAGGTCCCACGCCGTACGGCAGTTCGGTGACCACGATGCCGGTGCGGCGCGGGGTGATCTGCTCGACTCTCGCCGCGGCCCGGGTGCGGAAGATTCCGCGGCCGGTCTCGTAGGCCTCCCTGATCCCGTCCAGTCCGACGATCTTGCCCCCGGTGGGCAGGTCCGGTCCGGGCACGAACCGCATCAGGTCGTCAAGCGTGGCGTCCGGGTTGGCGATGAGATGCCGGGCGGCGGCGATGACCTCGCCCAGGTTGTGCGGCGCCATGTTGGTCGCCATCCCGACGGCGATGCCGGCCGCTCCGTTGACGAGCAGGTTGGGCAGCCCGGCCGGGAGCACCTCAGGCTGGTTCTCCGTGCCGTCGTAGTTCGGGATGAAGTCGACTGTGTCCTCGTCGAGCGAGGCGGTCATCTCCATGGCCGCGGCGGCCAGCCGTGCCTCGGTGTACCGCATCGCGGCCGGCGCGTCGTCGCCGCCGAGCGAGCCGAAGTTGCCGTGCCCGTCGATCAGCGGAAGCCGCATCGCGAACGGCTGGGCCAGCCGGACCAGGGCGTCGTAGATGGCCGTGTCGCCGTGCGGGTGCAGCCGACCCATCACCTCGCCCACGACCCGGGCGCATTTGACGTGGGCTCGGTCAGGTCGCAGGCCCATCTCGGCCATCTGGTACAGGATCCGGCGCTGCACGGGCTTCAGCCCGTCCCGCGCGTCGGGCAGGGCCCGCTGGTAGATGACCGAGTAGGCGTACTCGAGGAAGCTGCCCCGCATCTCCTCGGTGACGTCGATGTCGACGATGTTCTCTTCGAAGTCCTCGGGCGGCGGGGTTGTCGTGGTGCGTCGTGCCATGCCGCCATTGTGCCGCGTTCACGCCGCTGGCAGCGACGACGACCCGCGACAGCTAGGACAAGATGATGAGTCCTGGTAGGTTCGCCAGGTGTCGGCACTAGTTGAGCCGGGCGACCGCGTCCCGGGCTAGGCCGGTGAGGGGCGCGCGATGGGGTTTCCTGATCAGCCTTCGGGCCAGGGGCAGCCGGGATATCCCGGCGATCAGCCGACAATCGGCCGGGAACCCGGCGGCTACGGCCAGCCCGGGGGGTACGGCCAGCAGGGCGGTTACGGGCAGCAGGGCGGTTACGGCCAGCAGGAGGGCGTCACCCAGCCCGGTGGTTATCCGCAGCCCGGTGCATATCCGCAGCCCGGCGGTTATCAGCAGCCCGGCGGATTCGGCCAGCTTGGCGGCTATCAGCAACCTGGCGCGCCGGGGTGGCCCGGTGCCCCCGGTTATCAGCCAGGCGTTCCTGGCGCCAAGACCAACACCATGGCCATCACCGCGCTGATCTGCGGGGTCGTCCAGTTCTTCCTGTGGTTCCTGTTCCTGATCCCCGGGTTCATCGCCGCGGCGCTGGCCCTGGTCTTCGGCCTCGTCTCGATGAAGCAGATGACCAGCCGGGCAGAAGGCGGCCGGGGGATGGCGATCGCCGGCATCATTCTCGGCGTGCTCGGCGTGCTCGGCGGCATCATCCTGATCCTGCTCGTCGCCGTCGGCCTGCACAGGTCGAATTCCTACAACCCGTAGGAAGGCAGCCGCGCGCCCGCTGATCCGGACCATCGCGAGGCCGGTCCGGGATAGCATGTCCCTATTGCTGAATGCGCACTCTTCCCATTCACTGACGTCGAGATCCATCGGCCATGGCCTGAACTCGTGACGTAATCACGCGCGGCCAGCGGGCTGGCTGCGCGGAGGGAGCCTGATGGCTGACATGCCCTGGGAGCACGCTGACGAGGCCCGGGCGGCGCTCAACGCCATCGTGACCGATCCTGAGCACGGCGTTACCGCGCTATCCAGTCCCAGGACGATGTCGAATCTCCTCAAGGACCTGCTGCCCGATGCGCCGCGCGAGAAGAACCTGCTGGTCGCCGCGGCGGAGGCGGGACTCGCCGACACCCTGCGCGAGCATGTCAGCCAGGGCATGGACTCGACCACGGCGATCAGGCTGACGGCGTCGTCGTTCTCGCAGCGGACCCCGCTGAGCCCCGACGCCTGCAGCTGGGTGACGTCCGAGATCGCGGTGGCGCTCGGCATCAGTGACAGCAGCGTGCCAGCAGGGAACTCGCCGGGCTTCGCCGCCACCGGCCAGGTGCCGACCGAGGTCGCGCCGGTCCAGGAGAACCGCTCGCCCGGGCCGGTCAGCTACTCGCCGGACCCGGCTAGCTCAGAGCCCGAGCCGTCCGGCTTCCCGGCCGCGCAGCCGGCCTACTCGCCGGAGACCTACCAGCCTGCGGCCTATTCGCCCGGGACGCCGCAGGCGTACTCGCCCGGCACGCCGCAGGCCTATTCGCCTGGCACGCCGCAGGCGTACTCGCCCGCAACTCCGGCGGCCTATTCGCCCGGCGGCCAGGCCGGCTACGCGCCGGGCCAGGCCGCCGGATTCGGATCGGCGGCCAGGCCGGGCTATCAGCCGGGTCAGCCGCAGGCGCCGGTGCAGGGCTACCAGCCCATGCCGCCCGCGAGCCGGGGCAAGAGCAGCAACACGCTCGCGGTCGTGGCCTTCGTCCTCAGCCTGGCGCAGTTCATCGGCTGGATCATCTTGCTGGTGCCCGGCCTGATCGCCGCCATTCTGGCGATCGTCTTCGGCTTCGTGTCGATCAAGCAGATCAAGCGGTCGGGGGAGACCGGCCGCGGGCTCGCGGTGACCGCCATCGTGCTGGGTTTCCTCGGCATCGCCGTCGTGTCGATCCTGCTGGCCGTCGGCGTGGCAGCGATCCACAACAACTAGCGGCCTGGCAGCAGGCCGCTAGGTAGCGGAGAATCCCCCGTCCACGCAGATCAGCTGACCGGTCACGTAGTCGCTCGCGTCGCTGGCCAGGAATACCGCGATGCCCTCGAAGTCGGCCGCCTGGCCGTTGCGCCTGATCATCGTCCGCGCCGCAAGCGCGGCCGAGCGGACCGGGTCCTCGGCCACCTGCCTGGTCATCGGCGTCGCGACGAATCCCGGTGCGACGGCATTGCAGCGCACGCCTGACCCGGCCCACGCTTCCGCCTGCGACCTGGTCAGCGCCACCAGGCCGCCCTTGGACGCGCCGTATCCGCCGCTGTTGCCGAATGCCCTGATGGCCTGCTGAGACGCCACGTTGATGATGCGCCCCCAGCCGCGCTCGGCCATCGAGGGGCCGAACTCCTGCCCGAGCAGGAAAGGCGCGCTGAGATTGACCGCCAGCGAGTGGTCCCACTCGCCGGTAGTGAGCCGGGCCAGCGGTGGCCTGATATTCACCGCCGCCGCGTTGAGCAGGATGTCTGGCGCCCCGAATTCCGCCCTCAGCCGCTCGCAGGCCGGCCCGATCTCAGCGCGGTTGCCCAGATCGGCGCGGACACTGCCTGCCGCGCCGCCGGCCGCGCGGATCTCGCTGACGGTCTCGTCGATCGCTGCCGCCTGCCTGGCGACGATGACCACGCGAGCGCCAGCGCCCGCGAGTGCCTGGGCCATCGCCTTGCCGATACCTGAGCTCCCCCCGGTCACGACGGCCACCCGGCCGTCCAGGGAGAACAGGCGATGAAGGAAATCGCTCATGGCCCAAGTATGGCCGGGGGCGTCATTGCGCCCGTACGCCGCTAGAGCAGCGGCCTGGCTCCCACCAGAGCCAGGGCTTTGGCCGCCAGCCGGCATCCGCTGGTCAGCGCCTCACCTGGCGGCTTCTTGTCCAGCCAGGACGGCAGGAAGCCCGCGCAGAAGGCGTCCCCGGCCCCAGTCCGGTCCACGATGCGCTCCACCGGCGGCCCCTGTACCCGGACCGGGTCCGGGCGGCCGTTGGCATAGAACAGCGCTCCGTCGGCACCGAGTTTCATCACGACGTGCGGATACCAGGCATTGAGCACCCGGGCCGCCTGCTCGGGCTCGGGCCGGCCGGTCAGCACCCGGCCCTGATCGGCATTGACGAACAGCAGCGTCGCGCCATTGGTCATCTGGAGGAAGGGCTCGGCGCCGACTCGCTCAAGCGGCGCGGACGAGGCGCCGTCCACCGAGATGGTCATTCCAGCCCGCCGCGCCATCGCGATCGCGGCGAGAGTGGCCTGCCGGGAGCCGGTGTTGAGCAATGTGTAACCGGAGACGTGCAGGTGGCATCCGGGCGTGAACAGATCCTTGGGCAGATCATCGGGGGAGAGCGCGGCGTTGGCGCCCGGATCGGAGAGCATGGTCTGGTCGCCCTTGTGGGTGACCATGACGACGCAGGTGCCGGTGGGCCGCTCGGGATCCATCACCAGCCGGGCGTCGACGCCATAGCCCATCAGCTCCATGTCCCGGTTACGGCCGGCGATGTCGGCGCCACGCCGCCCGACGAAGGCCACCTCGGCGCCGTCGACCGCGAGCCAGGCGGCGATGTTGGCACCGGAACCACCGCCGTGCATGGTGACCGTCGCGGGCGTGTCGCTGCTCTTGGCCAGCGGCAGCATCGCATGGGCGACCGTGTCGGTCATGAGGTCACCTATGACGACAACGCGGGTCAATGCCGTCCACCACCTTGATTACAGGGCCGATCCAGCGGGCCCCTGGGGCATCCGCCGCTGGACGCTAGCCCATAGAACTTAACAGTTTCGCGACGCTGCCTCGGCCTGTTCGCAGCCTGAATTCCAGATCAATGCCGAATTCCGGTCAACTTGTCCGAAGCCTGGTGCTGGCGAGTCAGGTGTGATGGCGGTGGCGGGATTGCCCGCAGGGGGCGTCGCAGGAACCGGAGATCGGATCCGGTGGGCCGGCGCTCCTGGCCAGGCCGCGTAGGCCATAGTTGGGAGGCATGACCTGGACATGGCAGTTTGAGAAGGCCGACGGAACGCTGGCCGCTTCCCGCAGCCTGCCGAAGGAGACCTTTGGCAGCCAGGGTGACGCCGAAACCTGGCTTGGCGAGCACTGGCGGAGCCTGCTCGACGGCGGGGTCGACCAGGTCAGCCTGATGGAGGACAGCCGGCCCGAGTACGGGCCGATGAGCTTGCACCCGCCGGAGGATTAGCCAGACACCGCGGCCGGGCCGCCGCGGCGTCTGCCGCGAGCCTGTTACGGCCTGGTTGCCGGGCTGACTGTCTGTGCCGCGTCCCGCACGATTACAGGGCCCAGGATGTCATCGATTCGCTGCCGGAGTGCCGGGTCGAGCGTGACCCCGGCTGCCTTGACGTTCTCGCGTACCTGCTCGGGCCTGGTGGCCCCGACGATGGCCGCGGCGACGTTCGGATTCTGCAAGGTCCACGCCACGGCCAGCTGCGAGAGCGTCAGCCCGGCCTCGTCGGCGACGGGGCGCAGCTGCTGTACCCGGCCCAGGATCTCGTCGGTGAGATACTCGGTGATAAAGAACGAGCCACGGCTGTCGGTCGCGCGGGACCCGGCCGGCGGCGCGGCGCCCGGGAGGTACTTGCCGGTCAGCGCGCCCTGGGCGATCGGCGACCAGACGATCTGGCCGACCCCCTCCTTCTCGCACAACGGGATCACCTCGGACTCGATGACCCGCCAGATCATGTTGTACTGCGGCTGGTTCGAGATGATCCGGTCAAGGCCCATCTCGCTGGCTATGCGCAGGGCGGCGGCGATCTCCTCCGCGCGCCACTCGGAGACGCCGATGTACAGCACCTTGCCCTGCCGCACCAGGTCGTCGAAGGCACGCATCGTCTCCTCGAGCGGCGTGGCATGGTCGTACCTGTGGGCCTGGTACAGGTCGACGTAGTCGGTCTGCAGCCGCTTCAGGGACGCATTGGCCGACTCCATGATGTGCTTGCGGGACAGCCCGCGGTCGTTCGGTCCTGGTCCGGTCGGCCAGAAGACCTTGGTGCAGATCTCGACCGAGGAGCGCCTGACGCCGTGCAGCGCGCGGCCGAGCACCTCCTCGGCTTTCGTCCCGGCGTAGACGTCCGCGGTATCGAACGTCGTGATGCCTTCGTCGAGCGCCGCCGCCACGCAGGCCCTGGCGGCGTCCTCGGCCACCTGAGATCCGTGCGTGATCCAGTTGCCGTACGCGATCTCGCTGATCTTCAGGCC
>JADGPC010000180.1 GCA_017882645.1 Streptosporangiales bacterium
AGACTAACGGGGCCAGAACCCGTCGGGCTGCCAATTACCCCATACCCCATGGGATCGAGCCCAGCCGGGCTCGGGTCGCCTGAGAAGTTTAGCCGAACCGCGCTGGTACCTCCAACCCGGTTGGCACGCGGTCCCGACCCATGCGCTGACCGGCCCAAACACCGTGCCGTACGCCGGGCGGCCGGTCCGCTGAGCAGCGGCCGGGTTCCTAATCGCGGTCGGTCACCAGGTTGCTGAGCGTGCCGATTCCCTCGATGGTGACCGACACCTGGTCACCCTTGTCCATCGGGCCGATCCCGGCTGGAGTGCCGGTCAGCAGCACGTCGCCGGGAAGCAGCGTCATCACCTGGCTGACGAACATGACCAGCGAGCGGACGTCGTGCAGCAGCAGCGAGGTGCGGGAGTCCTGCCTGACCTCGCCGTTCAGCCGCGTCGTGATGGCCAGGTCGGCGGGGTCGACGTCGGTCTCGATCCACGGTCCGAGCGGGCAGAAGGTGTCGAAGCCCTTGGCCCTCGTCCACTGCCCGTCTCGGGCCTGAAGGTCGCGGGCCGTGACGTCGTTGGCGCAGGTATAGCCGAAGATCACCTCGTCGACCCGGTCAGCCGTGACTTGCCGGCAGAGCCGTCCGATGACCACGGCCAGCTCGCCCTCGTAGTCAGTCCGCTCGCTGATCTGAGTGGGCCGGAAGATCGGGTCACCCGGCCCGCAGACAGCCGTCGACGGCTTGAGGAAGATCACGGGCTCTTCAGGAGGCTCGCCGCCCATTTCCCTGGCGTGGTCGGCATAGTTCTTGCCGATGCAGATCACCTTGCTCGGCAGGATGGGCGCGAGCAGGCGGACATCGGCCAGGGCGAACCGGATGCTGGTGAGCTTGATGTCCTCCTCGCGGCCCCCGAAGGGGTGCCCGGCGAGCTGAGCGATCATCAGCTGACTGCCCTCGTGACCAAGCGGATCAGGATCCGGCGGGCCGGACAGGCTGCCGCTGACCGCCGAGACTGCCCTGTTGGCCGTGCCTGCCCCGGTGGCCGTGCCCGCTCCGGTGGCGGTGGCTGTCCCGTTCGCCGTGCTAGGTCCGGCGGCGGGTCCCGGTACCTCCGCCGCGGACTCCACTCCCAGGACCAGCCCGTAGCTGACCTCACCGTTGTGGGAGAACCTCGCGATCCGCATGGTCAAAGCGTACCGAGCAGCCTGCCAGACCGGCGCTGCGGACCAGCGGCCAAGCCAGCTGCCGACGCGGGCCAGCTACTGCAGGTAGCCCTCGACCTCGGAGGCGGGCCTCGGCTCGGCCATGCTCGGATCTCCGCCGGACTCGCGCTGGGCACGGCGCTGCCGCAGCAGGTCCCAGCACTGGTCGAGCGCTTCCTCGGCGGACTTGAGCGCCGAATGCTCCTCGTCGCTCGTCAGCTGACCGGCGGCCAGCCTGGCCCGCAGCTCATGCTCGGTCGAGATGAGGTCGTCGATGCGCCGGAGTATCTCCTTGTCGTCCATCCACCTACCCTAACGACCAGGCAGCGCGGTGAACTCGCCAGCCAGCACCCCGGCGCGCCCGCCGCGCAGGCGGCTGACAATCCATGATCACGGAAGCGAGTCGGCAGAAATTGCAGAGAGCCTTCCGCGATCATGGTGCCAGCCACCTAGGCGGCGGCTAGGCGATCTTGTGGACCCAGCCATGCGGGTCAGGCAGGCGGCCGAACTGGATGCCAAGCAACTGCTCGCGCAGCCGCATCGCCACCGGACCCGGCTGACCGTCACCGATCGTCCAGCTGCCCGTCGCGCCCTTGACCTCGCCAACCGGGGTGATGACCGCGGCTGTTCCGCAGGCGAACACCTCGGTGATCTCGCCGGACTCGCAGCCTGCCCGCCACTGCTCGACCGAGATCGCTTCCTCGCTCACCGGGATCCCCAGGTCGGGGGCCAGCGTGAGCAGCGAGTCCCTGGTGATGCCAGGCAGCAGGGAACCGGTCAGCGGCGGTGTCAGGAGCCGCGCGTCCTGGCCCGAGCCGTAGACGAAGAACAGGTTCATCCCGCCCATCTCCTCGACCCAGCGGTGCTCCACCGCGTCGAGCCAGACGACCTGGTCGCAGCCGTTGTCGATGGCCTGCTGCTGGCCGAGGAAGGACGCGGCGTAGTTGCCGCCGGTCTTGGCCTCCCCGGTGCCGCCTGGCGCGGCCCTGGTGTAGCCCTCGGCCAGCCAGACGGAAACGGCCCGGAGCCCGCTGCCGGCGAACACGCTGCCCGAGGGCGAGGCGATCACCAGGAACAGGTACGAGGCGGCCGGCCGGCCAACTCCGAGTGCGGCCGTCGTCGCGATCATGAACGGCCGCAGGTACAGGCTCTGCTCCGAATTGGCAGGCACCCATTCCCTGTCGTGCGACACCAGCAGCTCGATGGCCTGCACGAAAGCCTCTTCCGGCAGCTCGGGCATGGCCATCCGGGCCGCAGAGCGGCGGAACCTGGCCGCGTTGGCATACGGCCTGAACGCCACGATCGGCCCGGCGTCCTGCCGGTAGGCCTTGAGTCCCTCGAAGATCTCCTGGCTGTAATGCAGGACAGCCGTCGCCGGATCGAGAACAAGCGGGCCGTAAGGCTCGAGCTTGCCGTCGTGCCACCCGCGGTCGGTGGACCAGCGGAGGGAGACCATGTGATCAGTGAATACCTGGCCGAAGCCAGGCGACTCGAGCAGATTGGCCCGGATCTCTTCCGGCACCCGCTGCTCGGAGGCGTGCAGATCAAAGTTGATCGCTGGTATCAGGCTGGCGTTCATCGCAGATCCTCCTTCGTGGCGGGCTGAGCGCCGTTGCCAGGCCCGCCGCGGCTACCGTCCCTGCCAACGGCCCGCATTAACCATCTTGACCACCTACCAAGCGACCGGCCACCCGGTCGGCAGGCACCGGCGAGACCAGTCGCTCGACGTCGCCGACCGGTCCGCACCGATGGCGACGCCTAGCCGGATACTCGCTCGGCTATGTCGTCGCCGACCTCAGCCGTGCTGCGGCCTGCCCACTCGCCCTGGCGCTCGAGCAGGTCGTCAGCGACCGCCTGCTCGATCCTTGATGCCTGCGAGGTCATGCCAAGATGGTCGCACAGCAGAGCCACCGAAAGGATCGCTGCCGTCGGATCAGCCTTCTGCTTTCCCGCGATATCGGGCGCGCTGCCATGCACAGGCTCAAATGTACTCGGTGCCGTCCGCTCCGGGTTAATACTCGCGCTCGCGGCCAGGCCGATGCCGCCGATCGCCGCGCCGAGCGCGGTGAGCACATCACCGAACAGGTTGTCGGTCACGATCACGTCGAACAGGTCCGGCTGGGTGACCATATACGCCAGCGCGGCGTCCACATGGCAGTAGTCGGCCGCCACCTCAGGGAAGTCGGCCGCAGTCGCCTCGAAGGTACGCCGCCACAGGTCACCGGCGTGCGCGAGGACATTGGTCTTGTGTACCAGGGTGAGCTTGCGCCTCGGCCTGGCAGCCGCGGCGGCGAACGCCTGCCTGGTGACCCGGCCGACGCCGAAGGCCGTGTTAATGCTCTCCTGCATCGCGATCTCGGCAGGCGTCCCCCGGCGCAGGATCCCGCCCGCCTCGATATAGGCGCCTTCCGTGCCCTCCCTGACGACCAGCATGTCGAGCGGGGCGGCGGCGGTCGCGGTGAGCGGGGAGCTGATCCCGGGGAACAGCCTGACCGGCCGCAGGTTGACGTACTGATCGAACTCGAATCGCAGCCTCAGCACCAGGCCGCGTTCCAGGATGCCACTCGGCACGTTCGGATCGCCAACAGCGCCGAGCAGGATCGCGTCCTGGGCGGCCAGCTCGGCGAGCACGGAGTCCGGAAGGATCTCGCCCGTACGGGCGTAACGCTGCGCGCCAAGGTCGTAGCTCGTCGTCTCGATGGCGGCGTCGGCCACCGTCGCCCTGAGCACCTTGATCGCCTCCGCGATCACTTCAGGGCCGATGCCATCGCCGCCGATCACCGCAATCCGCATGGTTCGCGCCATGCGCGGATCTTAGCGTTCAGCAGGCCGCGGTGCAGGGCGTGTCCGCAGCCTGATCCGGCGCCTGATCCGCAGCCTGGCTGGCCGACATCGACTCGAGCTCGCTCGCGGGCAGCGGTCCGGCGAGGCCGGGCCCCTGGCCGAGAGTGCAGCCCATCTCCTCGAGCCGCGCGCGCTGCTCGGGTCGCTCGACACCCTCGGCGATCACCTCGATGCCCAGGTCAAGGGCCAGGCCGATGATCGACTTGGTCAGCAGGGCCAGCGTCGGATCGGTCTCAAGCCCGGTCACGTAGGACGAGTCGATCTTGACGACGTCAACCGCGGACCGCCGCAGCAGGGCGAGCGAGGCATGCCCCGTGCCGAAGGAGTCGAGAGCCAGGCGGATTCCCTTCCCGCGCAGGCCGGCCAGGTCGGCGGCGGCCGGCGGGGGTCCCTCGCTCAGCACCCGCTCGGTGACCTCGATGGTCAGCTGCTCGGGCGGGAGCTCGGCCTCGTCGAGCGCGGCGATCACGCCCCGGACGAATCCGGGTCCGCAGGCCTGCCGGGCCGTGCAGCTGACCGACAGCCCGATCGGGAGGCCATCAGCGCGCCAGGCGGCGACCTGCCGGCATGCCTGCCTGAGCGCCCACTCCCCGACACCGCCAATCAGCCCGGACTCCTCGGCCACGGCCAGCAGCTCAGCCAGCGGCACGAGCTCGTCGTTCCGTGACCAGCGGACGACGGCCTCGACGCCGCGCATGCGGCCGGTAGCCAGCTCGACGATCGGCTGATACTCGACCTCCAGCCGGTGCTCGGCGACGGCGCGGCGCAGGTCATCGGCGAGCTCCAGCCGGCGCTGCGCCTCGGCGTGCATGACGGCCGCGAAGAGCTCGACTCTGCCGACCCCCGCTTCCTGGGCCTTCGCGAGCGCGATCGCGGCCTGGCCGAGGACCTGGTCGGCCTGGCCGTCCACGGCGACGGCGGCGCCGACGCTGACGGTCAGCGTGATCTCCTTGGCCGCGACGCTGAAAGGCTCGGCCGCGATCAGCCCGGCGAGGCGCTCGGCCAGGTCGATGACTTCCTGGGCGTTGGCGTCCGAGCTCACCAGGACCGCGAACTCGTCGCCGCCCCACCGGGCCACGGTCGCCGACGGCGGCACGGCCGCGCGCAGCCTGCGGGCTGCCTGCGCCAGCACCAGATCACCGCCGGCGTGCCCGACCAGGTCGTTCACCGCCGTGTACCCGTCAAAGTCGACCAGGATCGCCCCGGCCAGGAGCTGCGGGTCCTGGTCACGTTCCTGGCCGCCCGGCCGGTCGGTTCCGCCGCCCGATTCCCTGGCCAGGTCCTTGACCCGGTCCTCGACGTAGGCCCGGTTTGGCAGCCCGGTGAGCCCGTCGTGGAACGTCAGCTGGGTGAGCTGCCGGCGCAGTGCCACCCGGTCGCTCACATCGCTGGAGGTGATGAGGAGCCTGGCCGGCTCGCCCGCCGCGCCGTAACGCGAGATGGTGGACTCGACGTAGCGCCAGGAGCCGTCGGCTCCCCTGACCCGCCCGGCGAACCTGGCCGTCCCGGCCGCGGCCCGCAAGCCGGTAATCGCGGCCCTGATCCCGGCCGGCCGGTCCTCCGGGTGCACGATGTCGGCGAGTCTTTTCCCGGTCAGCTCCGCTGGGGCGTAGCCGAACTCGGTGACCGCCTGGCTGGCGTACTCGATGGTGCCGACGAGGTCGCAGATCAGCACCGCGTCGCTGGCCGTAGCCGCCAGCGCCCGGAACATCCAGTCCGACTCCTGCGCGGCTTCTGCCACGGCGGAAGCCTGCCTGGTCAGCCCGGCCAGCCTGGCCACCAGCAGCAGGACAACGACGGATCCCGCGGCGGCCAGCGGCCGCGTCCAGAGCGGATGACCGATCAGCGTGTACCCGGCGACCAGCAGCGCGGCCGCGGCGGTGGCGACGAGCGCGGCTATGGTCGCCGGGCTCGACCACGAGTTGTCCGACCGGACGAACCTGACCAGGCCCGGCCTTCTGGCCAGCCTCGCGAGCGCCGAGGTGGTTGCCGGGGCGACTGCCAGCAGCACCAGGGCAACGACCAGGACCGCCTGCGTGCCCGGGCCTGCGACCCGGCCCGCCGTGCGGTCCGCTACGGCCAGCGAATCACCGATAGCGAGGGCCACGATGGTGAGTACCGCTGGCAGGGTCAGCCTGATGCTGCGCACCACGAACCGCAGCAGCAGGCCGAGCGCGATCAGGTCGGCGAGCGGGCGGATGAGGGCCAGCGCGAACGCCGCCCGCCCGATGTGCCCGTGGAGATAGTCAGGGCCGTAGAGCGTCACCAGAAAGATCACGAACAGGGCGCCGACCAGCAGGCAGCTGTCAACCGCCATCCCCGGCGTTGTCGCCGCCGTCGCCATGCCGCCGTGCTCGCGCAGCAGGCGGCCGCGTCTCGGCGCGCTGCGCACCGGCCCTGGCAGGTCCGAGGTGAGCGTCGCGAGGCCGATCACCAGGGCGGGCAACGCGCCGAGGCTGATCAGGTCAGCCAGCCGCAGCGGGAGCGCGCCCCCGATCAGCCCGCCGAAAGTCTGGTGGACGGTGGCCCCTACCGCCAGGCAGACCGTGGCCACGGCGAGCCATCGATATCCGTTTTTAACGGATATCGATGGCTCGGAGTGATTCGACGCGCGAAGCAGCCGCACGCACGCCAGCGCGGCAACCAGAGCCCAGGCTGCTGACCACGCCAGCATCGCCCGGCTCACCGCCGGCCTCCCGGCGTGTTCGCTCCGTCCATGACCTCTCGCTCGTCCCCACTAGCAGCTGAGAACCCGGGTAAGCAGCCAGGCGACAAGCGTCCTGCTGCCTCATCTGGTACTGATATTTTTGCGGCCCCGCCATTGGGGTCCTCGCCGACCATTCCCGGCATACCCGCACCGGAGCGCTCAGCCTGACCCTCCACTGCAGAAAGCGGCACTGCGGCCTGCGGGAGATGTTGTGCGCCCCGAGCGACTGAGCCTGACTCTACGTGCCTGAGGTCACGCTTCGATTGAGGAAAGACGTACGACCGACGACAAAGTCCTGAGGACTCTC
>JADGPC010000181.1 GCA_017882645.1 Streptosporangiales bacterium
AGCACCCCGATCCTGGCGTGCGTGTCGGCGAAGGTAGCCCGCTCCGACGCGATCAGCAGGTCGCAGGCCAGCGCCAGCTCCAGGCCGCCGGTCACGGCCGGGCCGTTCACCGCGCCGATCAGCGGCCTGGCCAGGTCGCCGATAACCGTGCTGGTGGCGACGCCGGAGAGCGAGCCGCCAGGCTGGCCGAGCTCGGCCAGGTCCAGCCCGGCGCAAAACGCCGGGTCGGCTCCGGTCAGCACGATCGCCCGGACATCGGGCCGCCCGTCCACGTCGGCCAGGACCTCGCGCAGGCTGGTGAGCAGACTGGCCGAGATCGCGTTACGGCGCGCGGGCCGGTTCAGCGTGACGACCGCCACCAGGTCTGCGATCTCGACGAGCACCTCGGTCATCTGGCCGCCTCAGACGATGGTGAGCAGAAGGTAGCCGCAGCCGGCTCCCTGCCGATCCTAAGTGCGGCCGGCTGGCAGCCAGATCCGGAAGGTCGTCTTTCCTGGCTGGCTGTCGACGGAGAGCCGCCCCTGGTGGGCGGTCACGACCGCTCGCACGATCGCCAGCCCGAGGCCGGTACTGCCCGCCTTGCGCGAGCGCGCGGTGTCAGCTCTGGCGAACCGATCCCAGATGTGCTCTTGCAGCTCGGCCGGGATGCCGGGCCCGTCGTCGGTAACGGTGAGCTCGGCGCCCTCGCCCTCGCCCTGCCCGTCCGCCGTTGCCCGCGCCACGCGCACGGTTATCGTCGTCCCCTGCGGCGTGTGCGTTCGCGCGTTGCCGAGCAGGTTGGCGAGTACCTGATGCAGCCGGTGCTGGTCACCGGTCAGGACGACCGGCTCGGCGGGCAGGTCGAGCACCCACTGGTAGCCAGGGCCTGCCACCTGCGCGTCGCTGGTGACCTCGATCGCGAGACGGGTGAGGTCGACCGGCTCGTGGGCAAGCGGGCGGCCCGCGTCAAGCCTGGCCAGCAGCAGGAGGTCGTCCACCATCCGGCTCATCCGCACCGACTCCGCGTCGACCCGGCCAAGCGCGGTGCGGACCTCCGGGCTCAGGTCCCCGCCAGTGCGCAGCGCCAGCTCCGTGTAGCCGCGGATTCCGGCCAGCGGAGTGCGGAGCTCGTGACTGGCATCGGCGACAAACCGCCGCAGCTTGTCCTCGCTTGCCTGACGCGTGGCGAGCGATGCCTCGACGTGGCCGAGCATCTGGTTGAACGACCGGCCCAGCCGGCCAACCTCGGTCCTGGGATCGGCTTCCTCGACCCGGTGCGGCAGCACGACCTCACCGCTCTCCAGCGGCAGCGCGCTGACCTCCGCCGCGGTCGCCGTGACCCGGCCGAGCGGCCGGAGCGACAGCCGGATCAGGCCGGTGCCCGCCAGGCCCATCACGACCAGGGCCGTGCCGAACACGATGACCTCGACGAGCTCGAGCTGCCGTACCGTCTGCTGCACCCCGCTGGTCGGCAGCCCGGCAATATGAACGTCACCGTCACCGCCGGTGAAAGCGGTAAGCCGGTAGTCACCGAGACCCGACAGCTGGCGGGTGACCGGGTAGCTGCGGCCCGGATGGCCGTCCTGCGGCAGGGTGGCGGTCGGCAGGCGCTTCAGTATCGCCAGGTCCCCGGCCGACATCCGGACTGCCTTGAGGCCGCCAGGTCCGTGAGCGGTGTCGATGATGACGCAGGCATAGGACAGCTGCCCGCCGTCCAGCCGCGCCGCGAAAGTTCGCGGCGCCTGGCCAAGGGCGATCGAGGAGTGCTGGCTGGCGTTCTTGCACGACGGACTAGCTGGCTCGGCATCGGGTCCGGAACCCTGTCCCGGGGCCTGCCCGTTGGCCTGAGAGTCCTCGATCGCGTGGCTGAGGGCCTGGCCGGCGGTGTTGACCTGCTGATCCAGTTTACTGAGCAGAAAATTGCTGAGCGCGACCGTCGTCACCAGGCCGACGCCGAAACTGGCCACCGTGAACAGGACCAAGAGGCCGGCGATGAGCCTGGCTCGCAGGGTCTGCCCGGCCAGCCAGCGCTTCCACGCGACGCCGGGACCCGCCCGGGGACCTGGGGAGCTCATTCCGCTGGCGGCCTGAGCACGTAGCCGACGCCGCGGACGGTCTGGATCATCGGATCACGCCCGGCGTCGATCTTCTTGCGCAGGTAGGAAATATAGAGCTCGACCACGTGGGCCTGACCACCGAAGTCGTAGTTCCACACCCGGTCCAGGATCTGCACCTTGCTCAGCACCCGCTTGGGGTTCAGCATCAGGTACCTGAGCAGCTCGAATTCAGTAGCCGTCAGCTCGATCAGCTGACCGCCGCGGCGCACCTCGCGCGCGTCCTCGTCCATCGTCAGGTCGCCGACGGCCAGCAGGCTGCCGCTCGCGGACCTGGCCACGCCCGCCCTTCGGAGCAGGCCGCGCAGCCGGGCCAGGACCTCTTCCAGACTGAAGGGCTTGGTGACGTAGTCGTCCCCGCCGGCGGTGATGCCGGCGATCCGGTCTTCCACCGAGTCCTTGGCCGTCAGGAACAGCACGCAGATGTGCGGACTGGTGGTCCGGAGCCGGCGCAGCACCTCCAGCCCGTCGAAGTCGGGCAGCATGATGTCGAGGATGACCGCGTCGGGCTGGAAGTCCCGCGCTGTCCGCACCGCTGAGCTGCCGTCGGCGGCAGTCCTTACCTCCCAGCCCTCATACCGCAGCACGCTGGCGAGCACCTCGGCCAGGGTCGGCTCGTCGTCTACCACGAGGACCCGGATCGCAGAGCCGTCAGCACGCGCGAGGCCGGCAGGCATGTCCTGCGCTGTGTTCATGGCCACATCATCTACCGCCTCACAGAGATTCAGATCTGAGTTTCCTCTGAGCCTCCTCTGAAACTCAGCCCGTGCGGTTCGCAGCCGCCAGCGCCCACGTTCGCCGGCTGAGACGACGGTGCCATGGATGGATCAGGTGGCCCCCTCTCCGGCCGAGTGGTTCTTGGCCAGCCAGCTCGGCGCGGTTGCGGTGGCCGGCGATATCGCGTCCGCAACGCACCGCCGCGAGGTGGCTCCGTGCGCACGTCGACAACCGCAACCGCCGGGTCGCCGATGGCCTCCGCCACCGCGCTGCGGTCCGCCCGGACCCGGTCGTCCTCGGAGGGCAGGAGATACCGGGTGGGCACCGGGCTGGCCGGGGCACTGGTCCACGGCCGGCCTTCCTGCTGCCATGTCGCCCGCGAGCAATCGAGCAGGCGGACGTCAGCATGACCGTAGAGTCTCGGCCACGAATCCGCACTCGCACGAGCTGATCGTGGCCATCGCTCCCTCCTTCTGGTTGTGCGCAAGATCCTCGGGCCGGGGGCCATAGCCGGCCGGGCCGCTGTGCGCCTGCAGATCGGCCAGGATGTGAGCGTCGACGTGGAAACCGCCACCGAAGCCGGGCCGCGACCCAAGCCGTCTACGACTACCTGCTACGGGCCTGACCTCGCCACCATGGCTCCGAGCCGGCCGGCCGGCCGACGCGGAGCTCAGCGTGCGGTGTCACCAGAAAGGCGGACGAGCCAGTGACTGACCCAGCTTCGGCCGGCGTCACCGTCAGGGGAATGTACTTCCCTGAGCACTACGGACCCGTTGGCGCGGGTGCGGACGCGGTGGCCATCAACGCCGCCGTGGCGGCGGCGCAGGCGGCCGGCGGCGGCGTGATCGTGCTCTCCCAGCCCTACGCGGTCGAGTCGACGATCAGCGTCGGCACCGGTCCGGCCCTGCAGTTCTGGTGCCTGGGCGCCGGTAACCGGCAGGTCAATCCCAAGCTGCTGACCGGCGGGTACGTGCGGCCAGCCAGCAGATTCCCGCCTGACACCCCGCTGTTCTCGATCGGCCGCCCCTCGGCGCGGCGGCAGAACCCGTGCGGAACCACGTTCCTGACGCCCCGGCTCTCCGGCATCGCGCCCGACGGCACGGCGATCAGGGGCTGCACCGGGATCCTGGTCACCGATACCGCCGACGTTCACCTGATCGAGCCGTTCCTGGCCAACTTCGACCGGGCCGGCCAGAGCGGCACGGCGGTTGCCCTCACGGCCGCATCGCCAGGCGACGGGCCGGGATTCTGCGTCACCGGCGGGATCATCTCGGCCTGCTGGCGCGGGATTTACGGCGACGGGGCCGGGGTCACCGACCTGCGCCTGTCTGGCCTGCTTGAGCACTCCAATATCCAGGGCATCACCCTCGGCGCCACGGCGGGCGGCGGCGGCCTGCAGCTGACGGGCTGTCACCTCGTGTACGCGGGGGCGCCACCTGGCGCGTACCGGCTGTCCCTAGGCCGCGCCGCTGGCGACTTCGCGGTGGTCGCGAATTACTTCGACCAGGACGGCATCAGCCCGGCCATCATCCTGGCTAACGCGCGCGGCCGGATCAGCGATAACCACTTCCTGGCCGACGCGGCCTGCGCCGGGCCGCTCATCACGCTGGCCACGGCGACCCAGAACCTCACTTTCCGCGGCAACGACTGCCGCGGCAACGGATCGTCGATGACGGCGCTCCTCCAGCTGCTCGCGGGGGCCGGGGGGGCGCCGACGAACGGCGTCTACGACGGCAACAACGTCTACGGCACCCACCAGGCGCTGGTCGCGCCGCTGATCGACAGGAACGGGGTCGCCATTCCCGCGACCAG
>JADGPC010000182.1 GCA_017882645.1 Streptosporangiales bacterium
AGCGTCGGCGCCTCGACCTTCTCCTCGGCGACACCCGCCGCGTCCTTCGCGGCGGCCCAGTAGCGCAGGGTCACGATTGCCATGTCAGCTATCCTCGCTCATAGTGGCGAGGACCGGCACCGGCGCCGGGTTCGAGGGGATCCAGGCAGTGATTCGTGCAGCGGGTCTGCCGCGGACCGGAGGTGGCGGCGGTTGAGCAAGGTGCTCCTGCTCACCAGCACGCGTGAATCGGCCGCGGAGGTCCTGCCGTCGCTGAGCCTGCTCGGGCACGCAGTCAGGCTGGCCCGGCCATCCGCGGACGTCATGCTCGGGCTGTCGGCGCCGGCCTCCGGCCAGGGCGATGCCGGGTCGCCGGATGCCGTTCTGGTCGATGCCAGGCGTGACCTGGTCCAGGTCAAGGAGCTGCTCAGGCAGGTCAGCAGTACTGGCGTGCCAGTGCTGGCCGTCATCAGCGAGGGGGCCTGGGCCGCGGTGTCCGCCGACTGGGGCGCGGCCGACGTGATCCTGAACACCGCCGGTCCCGGCGAGGTCGAGGCCAGGATCCGGCTCGCGATCGGCCGGGCCGGCACCCAGGTCGCGGTTCCGGCCGAGGAAGTCAGATCGGGCGAGCTGGTGATCGACGAGGCGACGTACTCGGCCCGGATCCGCGGCGTCGCGCTCGACCTGACCTTCAAGGAGTTCGAGCTGCTGAAGTTCCTGGCCCAGCATCCGAAGCGGGTGTTCACCAGGTCCCAGCTGCTCCAGGAGGTCTGGGGATACGACTACTTCGGCGGCACCAGGACGGTCGATGTCCACGTGCGCAGGCTACGTGCCAAGCTGGGCACCGAGAACGAGGCCCTGATCGGAACGGTCCGCAACGTGGGGTACAAGTTCGTGCCCGCCAGGCAGGAGGGCCGCCGGGCTAGTCCGGGTGCCGCGAACTCCGACGGAAACCGACCCGGCCGCCGGGACACTGCGCCGCGCGGCCAGACCACCGCTTCGACCGGCAACGGAGCCAGCAGATGACCGAGATCCGGATTGCCGAGCGGCTCACGGACGCCGACGTCGCCGCCGTGCTTGAGCTGGTCAGGCTGGCGACCGAGGAAGACGGGGTCGCCCCGCTGTCCGAGCACGTGATGCTGCACCTGCGCTACGGCGGCGACCGGCAGGCCCGCAACGTGATGCTGACGGACGGCGGCGAAATCGCCGGGTACGCCCATCTGGACCCGACCGACCCGGTCGAGGGCCCGAGCGGGGAACTCGTCATTCATCCGGCCCACCGCCGGCAGCACCTGGGGCTGGCCCTCGTCCGGGCGCTGGCGGCAGAGGCGGGCGACCAGCAGCTCCGGCTCTGGGCGCACGGCGACCTCCCGGCGGCCTCCCGGCTCGCCGCGGCCGCCGGATTCGAGCGGGTCAGGGCGCTGTGGCAGATGCGCCGCTCGCTCCAGGCGCGGCTGGACCGGCCGCAGCTGGCCGACGGGATCACGATCCGCCCGTTCCGGATCGGCCACGACGAGAACGAGTGGACGGCGCTGAACCGGCGCGCGTTCGCCACCCATCCCGAGCAGGGCGGCTGGACCAGGGCCGACCTCGACCTGCGGGAGAAGGAGCCGTGGTTCAACCCGGAAGGCTTCTTCCTCGCCGAGCGGGCCGGCCGGATCGTCGGCTTTCACTGGACGAAGATTCACGGCCAGGATGGCCATGACGGTCACGCCGGCGACGAAGCAGAGCACGCCCACCAGGCCATCGGCGAGGTCTACGTGGTGGGCGTCGATCCCGGCGAGCGCGGCAGCGGGCTGGGCCGGGCGCTGACCCTGGTCGGCCTGCGCTACCTGCGCTCGCGCGGCCTGTTCCAGGTCATGCTCTACGTGGACGAGAGCAACACCCCGGCGATCAGGCTGTACGAGTCACTCGGGTTCACGCACTGGGACACCGACGTTATGTTCGCCCGGACCGGCGTTAGCTCAGGCCAGGGCGCTTAGCCGAGCCGAGAGCCGGGCGTGCCCGCTAGCTGCCGGCGACAAGGGGAACGCCTGCGGCGCGCGCAGCCACCTGCCCCGGCATCAACCAGGATCGGCAGCTGCCCTAGCAGGGCGACGAAACGGGCGCTGCTGGTCAGTCGCTTCAGGCCGGGGGCGCGGCACCGGCGGCGCGGTCGAGGCCGAGCACGGCGTCGATCTCGTCCGCGGTCAGCGGCCGGTCGGCCGCGGCCACGGCGCTCAGCACGTCGGCGTACAGATCGATCTCATCGAGCGCGACGAAGTCATGGAGGCGATCGTCAAGGTCTTCTCGCATCGCTCCACCTCCATCGCCGTGTGCTGGCTGTGCCCGTACCCTTGCCAGGGTACGGGTCGCGGCCGCGGCCCCGCATGACCCATCAGGATCATTTCTTACCCGCTCAGGTGAGCATCGTCACCCATGCCGGGTGATGTCATCCGGGCCAGTCCGCGGGCTGGCCGCTCCAGCGGGCGTCGCGGTGCCTGGCAGCCCGCTGCGCGTACCGCCGCGGCGTGGCCTCGAGTCGCGCGTAGTCCTCGTCGGTCAGGTCACGGACCACCCGGCCTGGAACGCCCGCGTAGAGCACGCCGGCCGGGACAACCGCGCTGCCCAGCACCACGGTGCCCGCCGCGATCAGCGACCTGGCGCCGATCCGCGCGCCGCCCAGCACGACCGCTCCCATCCCGATCAGCGAGCCGGTCTCGAGATAAGCGCCGTGCACGGTCGCGTGGTGGCCCATGCTGACCCGGTCCTCGAGCACGGCTGGCTCGCCCGGATCGACATGAATGCAGCACAGGTCCTGGATGTTGCACTCGGCCCCGACCGAGATCTCGTCCTCATCGGCGCGCAGGACCGAGCCGTACCAGACGCTCGATGCCGGCCCGATCCGGACGGCGCCGACCACGACCGCACCGGGCGCGATCCAGGCCTGCGGATGAATCGAGGGAACGGCGTCCCCCAGCGAGCCGATCAGGGCGCTGCCGCTCATCGCTCACGTCCTCTGTCCGCGCGTTCACCCTTTCGGCGATCATGTCAGACCGGCTGACCCGGCCAGAAACGGCTTCCTGACTCCAGCGGGGCCCTCCGCCGCACGCCTGCGCTCATCTGCTGTCATAACTCGGTTCGGCTTGATGAAGTTATCCAAATAGGGATAATCTGCTGTTTCGGTTGCGCTGGTGCGCCCCTCGGGACAGAGTCGTCACATCTACCGGCCGGACGACGTCTGCGCAAGGCCGCGCCGCCCGCAGACCGTCAGCCCTAGTAGTCCACCTCGCAGGTCTGGCTTGCTGTCGGCTCAGTACCTCTGGGCTGTTACCCGGATCTGCCTGAAGCACCTGACGGGTGACATATGAGCGAGCACGGCGAGCTACTTCCCGAGTCCGGGATGGATTGGGAGCGCGAGGTCCGCGGCTACAACCGTCAGCAGGTTGACAACTACGTTGCCTGGCGGGCCGGCCAGGTACGCGAGCTGGAGAGCAGGCTCTCGAAGAGCCTCGCCGAGATCGAGCACCTGCGCCACGAGGTGGCCGAGGTCCGGCAGGCGGGCGCGCGGCCGGCCCACGAGGAGATCAGCGAGCGAGTCGGCCAGATACTCAAGCTGGCGGCCGACGAGGCGAAGGCCGATCGCGAGCACGGCGCCGCGGATGCCAACGACCTGCGCGAGGCGGCCAGGGCCGAGACGGACAAACTGAGGGCCGAGGTCAAGCAGGAGACCGACCGGATCAAGACCGAGGCCCAGGAGCGCGCCGAGCGGATGCTCACCGCGGCCCAGGAGCAAGCCGACCGTGCGGTCGCGGCCGCGCGGGCCGAGGCCGAGGAGATGGTATCCAGCGCGCATGCGGCCGCTGAGCAGACCGTCTCCGAAGCCAACCAGCATGCGGAAACCACTGTCAGTACCGCGATGGCGCAGGCCAAGCAGCAGCTGGATGAGGCGACGGCGCGGGCGACCGCGATTCACGATGGCTCGGAGCGCCGGCTGAACCTGCTGATCTCCCGGCACACCGAGACGGTCAGGCGGCTGACCGAGATCCGCGACGTGGTGACCGGCCTCGTCTCGGGCGAGACGGCACGCGGTTCGCTCGAGGACGAGGTGAACCGGGCGCTCGGCCTGCAGGCGGCGGCAAACGGCTCGGCCGGCCCTGAGGGACGTCCAGCCCATCAGCTTGAGACGGCACAGTCTGGCCCGCACCGGGCTCAGCGCCAGGCCGGTCCGGCCGATAGCAGGCGCGGGGCGGCCCCATCCGGTCCTGCGCTGCCGGGGCCAGCACTGCCTGGGCCGGCCGGGCCGGTCCAGCCCGGACCAGCACTGCCCGGACCAGCACTGCCCGGACCTGCTCTGGCCGCGTCGGTCGAGGGCCAGCCAGAGGCTGCCGCGTCCCATACCGGCCGCTCGGCTGCCACCGCCAAGCACTCGACCGACGCGGCCCTGCGAGCGGCTGAGGAACTCCGCCTCGCGGCCGAGGCCATGAAGCAGGCCGACGCAACGCGACAACCGGCCGGCGCTGGCAGCCCGTCACCCCGCGGTTCGGACCTCGTGCTCGACGAGTCTCCGGTGACCGGGAACGGCCGCGGCATCGAGAACTAGCTAGCCGTCCAGGCTGTCCATCCGGCGCAGGATCACTCCTTCGCGCAGCGCCCACGGGCAGATCTCGAGGGCCGGAATCTGGAACAGATCCATCGCGGCATCGGCGATCATCGCGCCCGCGGCTAGCTGCGGTGCCCGCAGCAGCGATACTCCGGGCAGCTGTGCCCGTTCCGCGATGGTCATCTTCGCGAGCCGGTCGGCCAGGTCGGTGACGTCGTCGTGCCGGAGTACCCGCTGCACGTAGGCACCTTCGCTGGACGGGGCGGCGCCGGAGATCCTGGCGAGCTGCCGGAATGTCTTCGAGGTGGCAACGCACTGATCGGGCGCGCCCGCCGACCTGATCGCGCTGGCCGCTCCGGCAATCTCGACGCGCACCTGCTTGCGCAGCCTGCGGACCTCATCCCGGTCCGGCGGGTCGGAGGTGAGCCAGTCCCTGGTCAGCCGGTTGGCGCCGAGCGGAAGCGACACCGCCACGGAGGGGTCCTCGTCCTGGCCAGCGGCGATCTCCAGCGAGCCGCCGCCGATGTCGAGCAGCAGCAGGCGCCCCGAGGACCAGCCGAACCAGCGCCGCGCGGCCAGGAAGGTCAGCCTCGACTCCTCGGTACCGGGCAGTACCTGGATGCTGACGTTGGTCTCGGCCTCGATCCAGGCCAGCACCTCGTCGCCGTTGGCCGCGTCCCGGACCGCGGAGGTCGCGAACGCCACCAGATCCTGGACTCCCTTGTCTTCCGCGATCTCCAGCGCGTCCCTGACAAAGTCGAGGAGCCTTCCCGCGCACTCGGACGTGAGCCGATTCTGGGCATCCAGGTGGTCGGCGAGATGGAGTTCTTCCTTGTGCGAGAACGCGGGCAGCGGCCTGGCGCCCTGATGCGCGTCGACGACGAGCAGGTGCACGGTATTGGAACCCACGTCGAGCACGCCGAGCCGCATACCATGACGCTACAGCCCGGATCGCTCAGCGCGGAGCAGGAGGAGCCCGATGCCCCAGCACCCAGTCCCGGCGGTAAAGGTCGAACAAGGGCCGAAACGGGTCAGGGTCTACCTGGCCGGCGACCTCGTCGCCGATACCCGCGCACCGCTGCTCGTCTGGGAGATCGCCGGTTACCCGGCCTACTACATTCCGGCCGCCGACGTCAGCGCCGAGCTGATCCCGGCCGGCCAGTCCGACCGGCGGCCGCATCTCGGCGAGGCCGAGATCCTGCATGTCAAGACATCAGCGGCCACCGCCGAGCTGGCCGCCCGCCGGTACGCCGACTCGCCGGTGCCCGCGCTGCGCGACACGATCAGGCTGGACTGGGGCGCGATGAGCGAATGGCTGGAGGAGGACGAGCCGGTCTACGTCCACCCGCGCGACCCGTACAAGCGGGTCGACATCCTGGCCAGCTCCCGCCGGGTGCGGATCGAGCTCGACGGCGTCACCGTCGCCGAGTCGGCCCAGCCCAGGATCTTGTTCGAGACGGGCCTGCCGTCCCGCTATTACCTGCCGATCACCGACCTGCGGATGGACCTGCTGCGGCCGTCGGACCGGAGCACGCAGTGCCCGTACAAGGGCACGGCGGCCTACTGGTCGGTGGACACGACCGCCGTCGCGGAGAAGGGCCGGCTGCACACCGACATCGTCTGGATCTACCGGGCGCCGCTGGCCGAGAGCCAGAAGATCGCCGGGCTCGCCTGCTTCTACAACGAGCGCGCCGACATCTACCTCGACGGGGTGCTCCAGGCCAGGCCGGAGTCACTGCTGCGCTGAGGCCCCGTCCACCGCGTCGCGCATGACGCGCAGGATGTTGCCGCTGGCCAGCTTGCCGCACTCGGCCTGCGTCCAGCCCCGGTCGAGCAGCTCGGCGAAGAGCGCCGGGTAGCACGACACGTCCTTCAGGCCGTCAGGCAGCTCGCCGGTCCCGTCGAAGTCCCCGCCGATTCCGACATGATCGAGCCCGGCTACGTCCCGCATGTGCTCGACGTGATCGGCGACGTCGGCGACCGTCGACCTCGGCATCGGGTGGTCCCGAACCCAGTCGTCGAGCTGTGCCCGGGTGGAGAAGTCCCGGTAGTCCAGGCCGCGCCGCTGCGTCTCCGCGGCGGCGGCTCGCTCCCACTCCCGGCACGCCGCCGAGATGAACCCGGGCACGAACGTGGCCATCGCGACCCCGCCGTTGCCCGCCAGCCGCCCGAGTATCTCGTCCGGAACATTCCTCGGATGATCGGTCACGGCCCGGGCCGAGGAGTGCGAGAAGATCACCGGAACCGTCGCGACGTCGAGGACGTCGCTCATCGTGTCCGCCGACACGTGCGACAGGTCGACGAGCATGCCGATCCGCTGCATCTCGGCCACGACCTCGCGGCCGAAGTCCGTCAGGCCGCCGTGAGCGGGGTCGTCTGTCGCTGAGTCAGCCCATGGCACGTTGCGGTTGTGGGTCAGCGTCATGTACCGGACGCCAAGCGCGTGCATCGCCCTGAGCACCCCGAGCGAGCACCCGATCGAGTGCCCGCCCTCCGCGCCGATCAGCGACGCCACCTTGCCGGACGCCATGATCCGCTCAACGTCCGCCGCGGTCAGCGCGAGTTCGAGCGCGTCCCGGTGCCTGCCGATCAGGCGGTGCACGAGATCGATCTGCTCCAGGGTGGTCGCGACCGCCGCCTCCCCCTGCAACTCGGCGGGAACATAGACCGACCAGAACTGGGCTCCCACTCCGCCGGCCGCCAGCCGCGGCAGGTCCGTCTGCGTGAACGGAACCGGGGCCGCGATGTCCACCAGCGCCGGATCACCGCTGCCTGCCTGTCGCAGTGCCCACGGGAGGTCGTTATGACCATCGATAACAGGAGTCGCGGAAAGCAGATCGCGGGCCGCGCCGAGGCTGGCCGGCGCGGGGGACGCTAGGTCGGTCACCGCAACACCTTACGAGAGCCGGCGCGGGCGCGGCGCGGCAGGACCGCCAGCACGACGGCGGGCGCCGCCGCCAGGCTGGCCAGCGCCCAGGCCAGCCCGGCCTGCTGGGCGAGGAAGCCCACGGCCAGCGGGCCGGCCGCGCCGAGCAGCCCGGCCGCGCTCGACAGGAAGACGGCGATGTCACTGCGGCCCGGCAGGCTGATGTAGAGCCCGGACTGAATGACCGGGTACCAGCAGGCCGTCGCCACGCTCAGCGCGGCGAGGATGACCAGCTTGCCCGGCAGCGACGGAACCAGCAGGAAGGCCGGGTACAGCAGGCAGGCCACGACGGCGCTGACCCGCAGCACGGCGGGGCCGCTGACCCGCCGGGCGATGGCCACGAACACGGCGTCGCCGGCCAGGCCGCCGCCGAGCCTGACCGCGACGCCGACGGCCGCCTCGGCTGGGCTGGCGTGAGCGATGTCGACCAGGTAGATGCCGACGTACCCGGTCAGCACGTCCAGCAGCAGGTCACTGGTTTCGAGCAGAACGAGCCACCGCGCGGCACTGCCGGCCCGCAGCACGGCGAGCACGTCGCGGACCGCTGGCCTGCGGCCATCGTCGTCTTCCCCGGTCTCGGTCCGATCAGCGGGCGCCTGCCGGGCAGGTCCAGCGATGGCCGCGGCAGCCAGCGCGGCTCCGGCCGCGACCGCGAGCAGGAGATAAGCCGGCCGCCAGCCGCCCCCGGCGGCGAGCACCCCGGCGAGCAGCAGCGGGCCGCCCACCGCGCCGGCCGAGCCGGCCAGATTCCACGCGGCCATCCGCTGCTGCTGCCGCCCCGGGGCGGCATCCATCAGCGCGGCCTGGGTCAGGCTCACGAACGCGCCAGAGGCCGGGAAGAACGCGATGAACGCCAGCATCAGTACGGCGAACGAGTGCGCGGCGGCGACGGCGACGAGCGAGCCAATGAAAATCGCGCCCCCGGCCAGCACCAGCCGGTGCCGTCTCCTGCCATGGCCGGCCACCAGCCCGAGCGGAAGCTCAAGCAGGCTGCCGACCAGCAGCGGGACCCCGATCAGCAGGCCGATCTGGGCGTAGCTCAGCTGCAGATCGCCCCGGATCAGCGGAAGCGCGGCTCCCTTGGTGCCGTCGGCTAGCTCGTCGGCGAATTCCACGCCGAGCGCGACCGCGAAAGACGCGGCGGCGACGTACCGGCGGAGGCGACGGCGCCGGGGGCGCCGGGCGTTATGGCCGACCTCGCCCGCGCGGCTAGCTCGGGCGGCAATGAGAGCGCCCGCGGCTTGGATCGCTCGTGTGACCCTGGCGGCCTTGACGGCCTGGCTGACAGATCAACATCGCATCGCACCATAGTAAGCCGACCGGACCCGGTCAGTCCGCAGCAATGCCCCCGGCCGACCCTCGAACGCGGTGAGGGGGGTGGATTGATCCCAGCCGGCCACTGTTACGGCCGGTCGGCAAGAGCCGTCGACAGCGCCGCAGCGCCCGATACAGGCGTTGCGGCCCCGATTGCCCGAATACCCGCTGGCCCGGGCGCCCGTGCTGCACGGATGGATGTGCCATCCAGTCGTGTATTCGCGGATGGATGGCACATTCATCGCGCCGAGACGCTGCCTGGGAGGCGGGCGTGACCAGGAAACCGGGCCGCGGCGCGTCATGACGGCCCGGATGGCGCGCGTCGACCACCGGGCCGGGCGATCGGGACCCGGAGTCAGTTGCCGGCGCCCGGCAGCGGCACTGGGCCGCGGCCGGGCGCCGCTGCCGTACTTGCTGCTACTTGCTGCCGTCCGGGATCTCGGTGATCAGGTCCTCGGCGGTCTCCATGCCCTTGCGCCACACCGACCGCGCGATGATCTTGGTCGGGTCGGCGCGGTGCTTGTACTTGTCCGCGATCTGGGTGACCTCGTCGAGCAGGCCCTGCGACAGGGTCGTCGGGTTCAGGCCGAGGGCGAGGAACTGGTCGTTAAGCACGACCAGGTCGTTCTCGTCGGCCTCCTTGCGCGGGTTCGGCAGGTTCGCGATCTCCGCGCCGGTGATCTCGCTGACGATCTTGGCCAGGTCCGCGACCCGGTGGGTCTCGGTGATCTGGTTCAGCACCATCGGCTGCGAGCCCGCCTGCGGCGGATTGGTGATCGCGATCTCGATGCACCGCACCGTGTCGCGGATATGGATGAACGCACGGGTCTGCCCGCCGCTGCCGTGCACGGTCAGCGGGTGGCCGATCGCGGCCTGCATCAGGAACCGGTTCAGCACGGTGCCGTAGTCGCCGTCGTAGTCGAACCGGTTGATCAGCCGCTCGTCCTTGGCGGTCTGGTCGGTCTGGGTGCCCCAGACGATGCCCTGGTGCAGGTCGGTGATCTGCAGCCCGTCGTTCTTGGCGTAGAACGCGAACATCAGCTGGTCCAGCGTCTTGGTCATGTGGTACACCGAGCCGGGGTTCGCCGGGTGCAGGATCTCCCGCTCCAGGTCGCCGTCGGGCGTCGGCACCTTCACCGTCAGGTATCCCTCGGGGATCGGCGCGCTGCCTGACCACCCGTACCCGTACACGCCCATCGTGCCCAGGTGGGCCAGGGTCGCACGGCTGCCGGTCGCGACCAGCGCCACCAGCAGGTTGTGGGTGGCACGGACGTTGTTGTCGACCGTGTACCGCTTGGCCTGGACGGAGCGCATCGAGTACGGGGCGGCACGCTGCTCGGCGAAGTGCACGATAGCTTCTGGCTGGGTGTCCTCGACCACCCGAACCAGCCGGTCGTACTCGGTGGCCAGGTTCAGGTTCACGAATCCGATCTCGCGCCCGGACACCTCCTTCCAGGCCCGCAGCCGCTCGCCGATCGGCCTGATCGGCGTCAGTGACTGCACCTCAAGCTCGTTGTCGATATTCCGACGGCTGAGGTTGTCCAGGATGGTCACGTCATGACCGCGGTCCGACAGGTACAGCGAGGTGGGCCATCCACAGAACCCGTCGCCGCCAAGAACCAGAACGCGCATTCCAACTCCCGTTACGTTGCGCTGGTGCGAAGCCCAGCGGCTGAGGCCGCTCGGCGGGGAGCCAGACTATGTCAAATCGGGTCATGGCGTCCCGGTGCGCGGACAGTTTACCTTCCAATTACCCCGCCACGGCCGGTTCCACCCGGCCCGGGCTGGCCACGCTCTCGCGATGCAGCCAGTTGAGCAGGTCCGGAGGTGCCAGCCGGGCCGTCCGCGCGTAGTAACGCTTCAGCTCGGCCGCACTCAGCACCTCGCGGCCCGCGCCAGAGTACCCGCGGCGGAAGAAAGCGGTTGGGTCCTTCAGCACGCCGGCCGGGTCGGGCGCCTGCGCGGCCGCCCTCGCCCGCATCTCACCGAACGTCGCCGCACGTACCAGGCTCGGCCACCGCTCCTCGGGAACGCTGATGCCGAGCAGTCCGGCCAGCCGGCGCATCTCCCCGTCCAGGTTCGTCAGCAGGTCGTCGTAGTGCATGAGCAGCACCGCGGGGCCGGCCAGATCAGATTCGGCCCGCCTGGCCCAGGCGTCGGACAGGTGCCACATCACGCCGGGGAGTGAGTCAAGCTCCTCCTCGGGCCGGTCCCGGGAGTCCACCCAGGAGACCAGCCAGTGGTGCAGCCCCGGCCGCGGCCGGGGAGCCTCGGGCCCGGTGCGGCCGGTGAGCTCCCTGACCCGGTCCCGGTTGATGTTGCCGCTCTGGTGGTACAGCGACACCGCCTGGTCAAGCGGATGCCGGCCCACGACGACATAGGTGGCCCGCGGGTCAAGCGGTATCCCGTCCAGAGGCGTGTGGGTCTTGATGAACCGGCGATGAGCCTGCGCCTCGAGCCGCGCGAGGACCTGCTCGCGCGGGCTGATCAGCCAGTCGAGCCAGGGCGACAGCTTGCCCAGCGGGGCCGGCAATTCGGGCGTCTGGAAAATGAGCAATGCGCAGATCATTTGCACCCAGGTAGTGCCGCTCTTCGACCGCGTGCTGATGACAATGTCGCCCGGCCGGAAAGGGAACCCTTCCCACCTTGCGCTGTCCTCGTCCGCTGAGGTGTACCTGACGGGCTGCTCCAGCACCTGGCCAGCATACCCATCACCGATGTCACGGGTATTCAAATTCATCTCCCGCCGGCGCGGTGAATTGTTAAGCTCCGGCTATCGGATCGGCTGGCACAACCGATTAGTCGGTTATCGCGATTTTCGTCCTGCCGATTTCGCCGCAGGTACAGCGGAGCGAGGATGGTTCACGATGAGACGACTGAGAATGCCAGTGATAGCGGCACTCGTCACGATCTTTGCCTGGGCCTCGGGTGGCCTCGTCTACGCTGCTAATGCGGCGACGGTCACCAAGGTGCCCTGCGGCACGTCGCTGACCTCGCTGCGGCCCACCGCAGGCAGCACGCTTGAACTCAGCCGCAACTGCACGTTCAAAACCTTCCTGACCATTACGGCGAACAGCGTCACCGTCACTTCCTACGGTTCAGGCAGCCTTCCCGTCATCATGCGCAACACCGACGGCGCGGCTGTCTCGCTGTACGGATCCCGTGACACGATCAAGAACCTCACGCTCATCGGCGTAGCTCCGCGCAGCTGGTTCTGCGGCGGCACGACCACGCCGGCCGGACATGTAGATGGCGTCGATGTCTATCCCGGCGCTACCGGCGATATCATCACGAATATTACGGCAACGGCCTTCTACGCAGGCGTCTACATTATGGCCGGGGCTAGCGGCAATACCGTGCAGAACTCGACACTCAAGAACAATATCGAGCTGGACACCAACAGCCGCTCCGGATCAGCTGGCGCATTCGGCGTCCTGCTTTGGGGTAATAACAACACCGTTCACAATAACAACATCGACGGCAACCAGGCCTGCTCGCTCGCCTACGGACGTGATGGATCCGCTATCGAGGTCTTCGGCGGATCCGGCAACGCAATAGATTCCAATACCACCTGGAACAACAACACATTTGTCGAGCTAGGCAGCTATTCGCACGGCATCGCGTCCGGCAACAGCTTCACGGCGAACAGCGTCTCCGACGGCCCCGGCGGTCTCGGAAGCACGTTCCTGGTCACCAGAGGCTCGGCCGACCAGGACGGCCCGGTCTACAACACCACGGTCGCCAGCAACACCGTCAACCTGACCAAGCAGGGCGACCAGGGCGCGATCAGCTACGCCTGGCAGCCAGGTGACGGCACACTGCTCACGCTCACCGGCAACTACCTGAACCTGGGGAAGAACCAGGTGCTCTACGAGGACGGCGGCTACATCGACGGCGGCGGCAACACTTTCATCGGGACCTGCAACCCGTCCGCCGACTGCCGGTAGCGCTGGCCGGTGCCCAGGCCGCCTGGCTGACCCGCCCGCCGCATTGATGACGTTAGGACCGGCCCGCCAGCCGCACGAGACCTGTTAGTGCTCTGGGCACGGCCGGTCGTCGCTGATTGACTCGGCCGATGACCAGGGATCGCGCCGCCGTCGTGCTCGGGCTGCTCGGCCCGCTCGCCGGCGCCCTCATCCTGCTGCCCTGGCGCGCGCACCTGGCGAACACCAACGTCGCGCTCATCCTCGTCGTCATCGTGGTGGCGGTAGCGGCGATCGGCAGCCGGATCGCCGGGGCGCTGGCCGCGGTGTCATCGTTTGCCTGGTTCGACTTCTTCTTCACCAGGCCGTACGAGCGCTTCAGCATTGCCAGCGCCGCTGATGTCACGACCGCCGTCCTCCTCCTGCTGGTCGGGCTGGCGGTGTCGCAGCTAGCCGCGCGGGCCAGGCGGATGCGCGTGCTGGCCATCACCGACGCCGGCTACCTGGAGCTCATCCACCGCGTCGGCGAGCTCTCCAGCTCGGCCCGGTCGCCCGATGCCGTCGTCGATCATGTCAGGGAGGCCCTGGTCGGGCTGCTCGGCCTCGAGAGCTGCCGGTTCGAGTACGGATCGCTGCTTGGCCAGCCGCCGCGGCTGGAACCCGACGGCACCGTCCTCGCCGGGCACCGGCACTGGGACGTGGACGAATTCGGATTTCCCCCGGGAGAGATCGAGCTGCGGGCGTTCGGGAACGGTCAGTACTTCGGCCGGTTCATGCTCACCCCCAGGCCGGACGCGAGGCCGTCCCTGCAGGCACGGCTGGTAGCTGTCACTCTGGCCGACCTGACCGGCCGCGCGCTAAGCTCCAGCCAGGATGCCCGCGGGTGAGGATGACCACGTCGGTGGTCGGACACCGCCGGGCAGCCGGCCAGAATACCGCCATGGACCTGCTGAACCTGCACCAGCAGCTGTACGAGCGCACCGACGGGCGGATCGGCCACCGGATGATCGGCGTCCCGTCGCTGCTGCTGCGGACTACGGGGCGCAGAACCGGCCAGCCGCGCACGTCAGCCCTCGTGTACGCGCGAGATGGCCAGGACTACGTGCTGGTCGCCTCGAACGGCGGGTCCGACCGGCCGCCTGGCTGGCTGTTCAACGTCGAGGCCAGGCCGGACGTGGAGATCCAGGTCGGCCGCGCGCGCTCCCCGGCCACGGCGCGGGTCGTCCAGGCCGCGGACCCGGACTACCCCCGATTGTGGAAGCTCGTCAACGAGCGGAACCACGGCCGTTACGACCGGTACCAGACGCAGACCACGCGCCGCATCCCGCTCGTCGCCGTCACGCCGGCCAGCTGAGCCCCACCGCCCTGCCCTGCCCCGCCCCTGGCTGC
>JADGPC010000183.1 GCA_017882645.1 Streptosporangiales bacterium
GCGCCCTGCGGCTGCGGGGGGCTGCGATGACCATGATTGCGGGGTCCTCGAGCGCGTGGTCGTTCGGATACCCCGCACTCGGCAGCCACGCCGAGATATTCCGCTACGGCCGGCGACCTTAGCCGCGTGGCGACCGCGTCTGGCGGTGACACCCAGATCGCGCTAGTTCGGCCGGCTCATGGTCACTCCAGGCGGGGGTCGCTGCCGCGCGGGCCGAATCCGGCGCCGGTCGGCAGCTTCGGGTCCCAGTCGAACACCACGGAGTTGTCCTCCTCGCCGATCAGGACCTCGGCGCCCGCCTCGGCGCCGGCCTTGGCCAGCGCTTCCTCGATGCCGAGCTTCTCGAGCCGGTCGGCCAGGTAGCCGACCGCCTCGTCGTTGCTGAAGTCGGTCTGCCTGATCCACCTGCGGGGCTTGGCCCCGCGGATCCTGAACGCGTTCTCGCCGGTCCTGACCAGCTCGAAGTCCGGTCCGGCCACCGGCTCGGGCCGGATGACCAGCCTGGTCGGCAGCGCCTCGGGAGCGGCGCTCCGCGCCTGCGCGATGATCGCCGCGAGGGCGAACGCGAGGTCGCGCAGGCCTTCGCCCGAGGCGGCCGATACCTGGTAGACGGCCAGCCCCCTGGCCTGAAGGTCGGGAGCGACGATCTCGGCCAGGTCCCGCGCCTCGGGAACGTCGATCTTGTTCAGGACCACGATCCGGGGCCGGACCGCCATGTCGGCGCCGGTCAGCTCGTCATAGGCGGTGAGCTCGGCCTCGAGCACGTCGAGGTCGGTGATCGGGTCACGGCCCGGTTCCTCGGTCGCGCAGTCGATGACATGCACCAGGACGGTGCATCGCTCGACGTGGCGCAGGAAGTCCAGTCCAAGGCCCCGGCCCTGGCTCGCCCCGGGAATCAGGCCCGGCACGTCGGCGACGACGAACTGGGTGTCCCCGGCCTCGACCACGCCCAGGTGCGGGATCAGCGTGGTGAACGGATAGTTCGCGATCTTCGGGCGGGCCGCTGACATGGCCGAGATCAGCGACGACTTGCCGGCGTTCGGGAAGCCGACCAGGCCGGCGTCGGCGATCGTCTTCAGCTCGAGCAGCAGTTCCTTGTGCTCCCCAGGCTCGCCGCGCAGCGCGAAGCCGGGTGCCTTGCGCTTGGTGGACGCCAGCGCGGCATTGCCGAGGCCGCCATGGCCGCCCTCAGCGGCGACGAACTGCGTGCCGGCCCCGATCAGGTCGGCCAGCACCTCGCCGTCGGCGGTCTTGACGAGGGTCCCGTCGGGCACGCTGACCATCAGGTCGGCACCCTCGGCGCCGCTCCGGTTGGACCCGGCTCCGGCCTTCCCGTTACCCGCGCGCCGCAGCGGCCGGCGATGGAAGTCCAGCAGTGTCGCCGTACTCGGGTCGACCCGGAAGATGACGTCGCCGCCGCGGCCTCCGTTCCCGCCGTCCGGGCCGCCGAGCGGCTTGAACTTCTCCCGGTGGATCGACGCGCAGCCGTTGCCGCCGTCGCCCGCCTGGATCCGGAGCTCTGCCTGATCAGCGAATTCCGCCATGCCAGCCCCCTAGTGACGGCGATGGGCCATCACTGTCGGTGATCCCACAGTGATGGCCCATCGCCACTGCATTTCGAGTCTGCGCCGGCCAGTATGGCCGGTCGCCGAAGACTCCGGCCTTAGCTGGCCTTGGCCTGCGCGGCCTCCGCGACCGGGACAATGCTGACCGCGCGCCTGCCGCGCCGCGAGCCGAACTCGACCTTGCCCGCCACCAGGGCGAACAGGGTGTCGTCGCCACCGCGGCCGACGCCGATGCCCGGGTGGAAGTGCGTGCCGCGCTGGCGCACCAGGATCTCGCCAGCATTGACGACCTGACCACCGAACCGCTTCACGCCGAGCCGCTGGGCATTGGAGTCACGCCCGTTCCTGCTGGACGAGGCGCCCTTCTTGTGTGCCATCTCTGCGTTACCTCTCAGGCCTTCTTCTTGCTGGCGCTGGCCTTGTCCGTGCCGATGCCGGTGATCTTCACCTGCGTGTACTTCTGCCGGTGACCCTGACGGCGCCGGTAACCGGTCTTGTTCTTGTAATGGATCATGTTGATCTTCGGGCCGCTAGCCGGCCCGATGATTTCGGCGGTGATCTCGTAGCCGCCGAGCTCGGCGCTGTCGCTGATCACCTTCTTGCCATCCACGATGAGCACAGCCGGCAGAGTCACGGTAGAGCCGACATCACCGGCGAGCTTGTCTACGGTCAGGACGTCGTCAACCGACGCCCTGCTCTGCCTGCCGCCACAGCGAACGATCGCGTACACGAAAGAACTCTCTCTCCCTGGTGCCAGCCCGCCGCGTGAACCGCGGCCTCGTCCGAACGTCGAGGCGACCGGGCCTGCCGACATTACGCGCCACTCGCCCGCCGAGCTCACGATCCCGGTCGCCCGCCGGTCGTCACGACCGGCATGCGCCCGCGATCACTGCCTTGGGCAGCCAGACACGCCGACGACAAAGAATATCAGACTACGCGCCCCTCAGTTGCCCGTGGCCGGGTCCGACCCGGCCTCGGCGGCCGGATCGGCATCAGCCGCCGCACCGGTCACATCAGCCTCAGCGGCCGGCCGGTCACCGGACACCTCAGCCTCAGCGGTCGCATCGGGCTTAGCCGTCGCATCAGGCTCTGCGGTCGTATCAGGCTTGGCTGTCACATCAGCCTCTGCGGTCGTATCAGGCTTGGCTGTCACATCAGCCTTAGCGCTGACGTCCGGCTCGGCGGTCGCGCTCGCCTCGGCGGCCAGTACGGCATCCGGCGGCCCGGCCTCCCGGTGGGCTGATCGCCGCGGTCGGCGGCGCGGCGCCGCCTCCGTCGCGACCGCCGCCGAGCTCTGGGTCCCCGGCGAGGTCACCATCGCGCCTGCCGGCTGAGCGGACTCGGCCGTGCTCATCGTCGCGCCTGCTGGCTCGGCGGTGCCGACCGCGGCCGCCGCCAGTTCGGCGCCTGCCGAGTACGCGGGCTCAGCCTGCGCTGCGGTCGCAGCCTCAGCGCTCGCGGCACCGTCGGCAGCAGCCTCCGACTCGATCGTCTTGCCGGCGACCTGCGCGATCGCCTTGCTCCTGGCCGACCTGGACCTGGCCGGCCCTGGCTTCGGCGGTCCGCCCTGCTGCCCGTTGCGTCCTGGTGCCGGTGGCAGCTCGGTGAGTTCGTTGGACACGATCAGCCCGCGGCCGTTGCAGTGCTCGCACGGCACGGAGAACGCCGCGACCAGCCCGGAACCGACCCGCTTCCTGGTCATCTGGACCAGGCCGAGCGAGGTCACCTCGGCGACCTGGTGCTTGGTCCGGTCGCGCGCCAGGCACTCGATCAGCCGCCGCAGCACCAGATCACGGTTGCTCTCGAGCACCATGTCGATGAAGTCGATCACGATGATGCCGCCGATGTCACGCAGCCGCAGCTGCCTGA
>JADGPC010000184.1 GCA_017882645.1 Streptosporangiales bacterium
ACCAGGCGGGGGTAGCGGTCGCGCGGGAGCGACGCCAGCTCGACCTGCTTGCGGCGCTGGATCTCGGCGCGCTCCGGCCCGGTCAGGCCAGCGTCGTTGAAGCCGGGCTCGCTCATCACCAGCGTCAGGCCGGTCCACAGCGCCGACTTCGCGATCTCGCTCGCGTGCTCGGGATCGAACCCGGCCGTTCGCAGGATTTCCAGCGTCTTCTCCGTGGCCTGCCAGTGCGACGGGCCGAGTTTCTCGCTGCTCATCAGCAGCGTGGACGCCGACGAGTGCGAGCGGAGCACGTCGATCAGGGACTCGAGCATGTGGCGCAGCTGGACGGCCCAGTCGGCGGCCGGGTCCACGTCGGTCCTGATCTCGCCCCAGATCCGGTCGGCCAGGCCCGCGATCAGCTCTTCCTTGCTGCGGAAATGCCAGTACAGGGCCATCGGCGTCACGCCGAGCTCGGTCGCGAGCCGCCTGATCGTCAGGGCGTCGACGCCGTCATGGTCGGCGAGCGCCAGCGCGCGGTCCACCACAGCCGATCTGCTCAGCTTGGTCCGCTCGCCTTCGCCTGCCCGGACTGGTGCCATCACTTGACAACTATACGACGTACAGTCAAGATAGTAAACGTACAACGTATAGGAGTGTCGTACAGGTACGGCGTATAGAGACGCCGTACGGTCACTCGAAGGAGCGAGCTGATGACCAGACGCTGGTGGGCCCTCGTGGCGGTTGCCCTCGCCACATTCATGACGTACCTCGACAACAACGTGACGAATGTCGCGATCCCGACCATCCAGCGCAGCCTGCACCTGTCGATCGCGGGCCTGGAGTGGGTGGTCAGCAGCTACGTCCTGGTTTTCGCCGGGCTGCTGCTGGCCGGCGGCAGGATCGCCGACGTCTACGGCCGCCGCCGGCTCTTCTTCGCCGGGACGATCGTGTTCACGCTCTCCTCGCTGGCCGCCGGGCTGGCCGGCAGCGGCGACATGCTGATCGGGGCCCGGGTGGTCCAGGGACTCGGCGCCGCCTTCCTGGTGCCGACCACGCTGGCCATCATCATGGCGACCTTCCATGAGGCGCGTGAGCGCACGGCCGCGATCGGGATCTGGACCGCGATCGGCGCCATGGCCCTGGCCTTCGGCCCGCTGATCGGCGGTTTCATCAGCCAGCACCTGCACTGGGGCTGGATCTTCTTCATCAACGTGCCGGTCGGCATCGTCGCGCTCGCGATCGCCGCCTTCACGATGGACGAGTCGCGGGACACGACCGCGCGCCGCAGCCTCGACCTGCCCGGCATGGCGACGTCATCGATCGCCCTGCTCGCGCTGACCTACGCGCTGATCGAGGGCCACGACAAGGGCTGGACCTCAGGGATCATCCTGGGCGCGTTCGCCATCGCCGCGGTCGCGGCGGCCGGGTTCGTGGCAGCCGAGTCGCGGACCGGGCACCCGATGGTCGAGCTGACGCTGTTCCGCTCCCGCGCGTTCAGCGGCGGCACGGCCACGATGATGCTGTGGGCGTTCGGCATCTTCGGCATCTACTTCTTCACCTCCATCTACCTGCAGGACATCCTGGGCTTCTCGCCGACCAAGGCCGGGCTGGCGTTCGTGCCCATGGCGCTGTGCCTGGCGGCCACCGCGACCCTGTCCGGGCCGCTCTACACCAGGTTCGGCGCGCACCGGATGGTGGCCGCAGGGATGGCGGTGATGGCGGTCGGCCTGTACCTGTTCTCCGTGCTCGGCGCCGGGGCGACCTTCGCCAGCCTGATGCCAGGCTTCCTGCTGTTCGGGCTCGGGTCCGGCCTGATGCAGGTGCCGCTGACCAACGCGGTCCTGCATGGTCAGCCGCCCGAGCGCTCCGGGGTCGCCTCGGCCCTGCTGAACGCCTCCCGTGAGGTGGCCGGCCTGCTGGGGATCACCGTGATCGGCGCGGTGCTGCGCTCCCGCCAGGGCGACGCGCTGCGGCACGGGACCGGCCCTGCTGGCGCGTTCCTGGACGGCTACCACGCGGGCCTGACCGTCACGGTCGCCCTGGTGGCCGCCGGCGCGGTCATCAGCTACCTGGCCCTGCGCCGCGCGGAGACCGAGCCCGCGCCCGCCGAGCCGGTACCGGCCCCAGCCCCGCAACTGGCGGACTCAACCCACCGCTAACCGTCCCGAACGACAACGCTGAACCCCTGATGCTGCTATAGCGACATCAGGGGTTCAGCGTTGTCCCCGGACGCAGGACCGCGGACAGCCGCGCGGGTGACCATTACATGATCATCGGGTTCGCGCCGGTATCCTGGTCGCAGAGGGGGGGACGTCTGTCCCGCTCAGCAGTCGTGCACCGACGGGCAACGACGCCTATGGCTCGCCTACCGCTCCGACTCTCAAACCGGGATTCCGATGATCTATAACTTCAGCGCGGGCCCAGCTGCCCTGCCCGCGCCAGTACTCAGGCAGGCCGCCGAAGAGCTTCCCGACTGGCACGGCACCGGCATGAGCGTGATGGAGATGAGCCACCGCGGCCGCGATTTCATCGGCATCGCCGAGTCGGCCGAGGCCAGCCTGCGTGACCTGATGGACGTGCCCGATGACTACCGGGTCCTGTTCCTCCAGGGCGGCGCCACCGGTCAGTTCGCCGCGATCCCGATGAACCTGGCCCAGGCCGACGGTGCCGCCGACTACGTGATCACCGGCATGTGGGGCAAGCGCGCCCACGGCGAGGGCAGCAAGTACCTCGACCGGGTCAATGTGGCGGCCATCGCCAGCCCGAGCACGTACGTGCCGCCAGAGACCCACTGGCAGCTCACCCCGGACGCTGACTACGTGCACATCACGCTGAACGAGACCATCCAGGGCGTCCGCTTCGACCACGTACCGTCCGTCGCAGCCCCGATCGTCGCCGACGTCAGCTCGATGATCCTGAGCGAGCCGATCAACGTCAGCGACTTCGGCGTGCTGTACGCCGGCGCCCAGAAGAACATCGGGCCGTCCGGCCTGGTCGTCGTGATCGTCCGCGAGGACCTGCTCGGCCGGGCCAGGGCCAGCACGCCGCAGGTGTGGAACTGGCTCGAGAACGCTAAGTCCGGTTCCATGATCAACACTCCGCCGACGTTCGGCTGGTACATCGCCGGCCTGGTCTTCCGCTGGGTCGCCGACCAGGGCGGCGTGCCGGCCATGGCGGAGACCAACCGGCGCAAGGCAGCCAAGCTGTACGACGCCATCGACCAGTCCGGCTTCTACGCCAACCCGGTCGCCCCGGCCAGCAGGTCGCTGATGAACGTGCCGTTCACCGTGGCCCAGCCCGATCTGGAGTCCGTGTTCGTGGCCGAGGCCAGGTCGGCGGGACTGGTGAACCTCGAGGGCCACCGGGCCGTCGGGGGCATGCGGGCCAGCATCTACAACGCGATGCCGGAGGCCGGAGTAGACGCCCTCATCGATTTCATGAAGGAGTTCGAGTCCAGGCATGGGTAAATTCCAGGTACGGACCTACGACGCCATTTCGCCGGTCGGGCTGCGGCGGTTCAGCTCCGACTACGCGGTCGCGCCGGACGCCGAGCAGCCCGACGCGATCATGCTGCGATCTTTCAATTTGCACAACGAACCCATCGACGAGACTGTCCTGGCCATCGGCCGGGCCGGCGCGGGCGTCAATAACATCCCCGTCGACGACCTGACCGGCCGCGGCGTGGTGGTGTTCAACGCACCGGGCGCGAACGCGAACTCGGTCAAGGAACTCGTCGTCGCCGGGATGCTCCTGGCCGCCCGCAACCTGCCCGCCGCGCTCGCGTACGCCAAGGCACTGCCGCCGGAGGACATGAAGAAGGCGGTCGAGCGCGGCAAGAAGCAGTTCGCCGGGCACGAGATCGGCGGCGGCACGCTCGGCGTGATCGGGCTCGGCGCGATCGGCTACCGGGTCGCGAATACGGCTGTCGATCTCGGCATGCGGGTACTTGGCTATGACCCCGGGGTCAAGGAGCAGCACGCGTCCGAGCTGTCCGCGCAGGTGCACCGGGTCAACAACCTGGAGCGGCTGCTCGCCGAGAGTGACTTCGTGACGCTGCACGTCCCGCTGACCGAGTCGACCAGGGAGCTGCTCGACGAGCGCCGGCTGGCCCTAATGCCCAGCGGCGCCGTGCTGCTGAACTTCGCCAGGGACGAGCTGGTCGACGAGCGCGCGCTGGTCGCCGCGCTCGACGCCGGCCAGCTCCGCGGCTACGTGACCGACTTCCCGAACCCGACCGTCTATGCCCACGACAAGGTCATCGTGCTGCCGCACCTCGGCGCGAGCACGAGCAGCGCCGAGGATAACTGCGCGGTCATGGTCGCCGACGAGCTGCAGGACTTCCTGGAGAACGGGAACATCAGGTACTCGGTGAACTTCCCCGCCGTGTCGCTGCCGCGCCGCGGTTTCCGGCGGCTGACGCTGGCGCACAAGAACACGCCCGGCGTGATCGCCGAGATCGCCCGCGTGGTCAGCGGCGCCGGGATCAACGTCGTCGAGATGATCAACGACTGCCGTGGCGACAACGCCTACAGCATCATGGAGCTGGAGGCCGACGAGCTGCCCGCCGCCGTCATCGAGCAGCTGGAGCGGATGCCGCAGCTGCTGCGGCTGCGGATACTTGGCGAGCCGTCCTGACCCGGTCTCCCTAGTACGGAACCCCGTGTTACGGAACCCCGTGTTAAGGAACACCGTGCTGTCTCGTCTCCTTAGTAACGAACAGGAGGCGTGATGAGAGTTTTCGTCGCGGGAGCGACCGGAGTCGTCGGACGGCAGCTTGTGCCGCAGCTGATCGCGGCCGGGCACCAGGTCACGGCCACGACCAGGAGCGCGGACAAGGCGGCAGCGCTGCGGGCCGCCGGAGCAGATGCGGCCGTCGTGGACGGGCTCGACGCGATCGCGGTCGGCGAGGCCGTCGCCAGGGCCCAGCCCGACGTCGTGATGCACCAGATGACCGCGCTCGCGGGCGGGTTCGACCTGCGGCACTTCGAGCGGACCTTCGCCGGCACGAACGAGCTGCGCACGACCGGAACCGGAAATCTGCTCGCCGCGGCGCAAGCCGCCGGAACGCGCCGGGTGATCGTGCAGAGCTATGCGGGCTGGCCCGCCGGCCGGGCGGGGGCCCGGGTAGCGACCGAGGACGACCCGTTCGATCCTGATCCGCCGCAGGCCATGCGGTCCACGCTGGAGGCGATCAGGCACGCCGAGCATGCGGTCGTCTCCGGGCCGATGGAAGGGATCGCGCTCAGGTACGGCAGCCTCTACGGGCCGGGCGCGACCGACCTGATGGTGCAGATGCTGCGGAAGCGGCAGGTGCCGGTCATCGGCGACGGCGCGGGCGTCTGGTCGTTCCTGCATGTGCAGGACGCCGCGAGCGCCGCCGTGGCCGCGCTCGGCGACGTGCCGTCCGGCGTCTACAACGTAACCGACGACGAGCCGGCCCCCGTCTCGCAGTGGCTGCCGGTGCTGGCAGCCGCCGTCGGTGCGAAGCCTCCGCTGCACGTGCCCGCCTGGCTCGGGCGGCTGGTCGCGGGCGAGGCCGCCGTGTCGATGATGACCCAGATCCGCGGCGCGTCCAACGCCAAGGCCAAGCGGGAACTCGGCTGGCAGCTGGCCTGGCCGACCTGGCGGGACGGGTTCGCCCGCGGCCTGCACGCGACATCGGCACCGGACCGCACGGCCACGTGAGCACCGAGGAAGTCTTCAGTGAGCTGCGGCCGCTGCTGTTCGCGATCGCGTACCGGATGCTCGGCAGCGCGACCGTCCGGGCACGCCGCCGTGAACTGGCCGTGAACATTCGCGGCGCCAGGATCAAAGGTCCAGCGTGGCCAGACTCGTTGCCGTGCCGGCCGTAACCGCGCTATTTTCCAGGCGTGGAGCCGACGGATCCGCTTTGGGCGGCGCGCCTGGCGGCCGGAGACGATCACGCCCTCGCTGAGGTCTTCGACCATCTGGCGCCGACCGTCTATGGCGCCGCGCTGCGCGTCCTCGGCGAGGGCGCCGCGGCGCAGGACGTCGTGCAGGACGTGTTCGTCGAACTCTGGAGGCACCCCGATCGCTATGACCCGAAGGCCGGGACGCTCGGCACGTACCTGATCGTGCTGGCCAGGCACCGTGCCGTCGACCTGGTGCGGAGCGAGCTGCGCCGGCTGGCCAGGCAGGAACGCCACTACCGGCTGACTCCGGAAGGTCCTGGCCCCACCCCGAGCGACGCGGTGACGGCCGCCGATACGGCGGACGCGGTACGCGCGGCGGTCAGGCTGCTTCCCGACGACCAGCGCCAGGTGGTCGAACTCGCCTACTTTCAGGGACTTAGTTACCGCGAAGTCGCTCTTGCCACGGGTATACCGGAAGGCACCGCGAAGTCCAGGCTTAGACTGGCACTGGCCAAGCTCGAATCCGCGCTTGACCGGCAGCTGCTGGAGTCACCATGACGGCGAGCCTTCCGGCCGGCCTGCGTGAGCGGGTGATGGCCGCCACGCACCAGGTGCGGCAAGCCGGCCAGTCCGTGCCCGAGGTCAGTGAAGACTCGCCGGCCGAGGCCTTCGGCCATGCGGCCGACGCGTTCTACCAGACACTGTGCTCCCTCACCGGCGACGACTGGGGCCTGCCCGTACTGCGGGATCTGGACGTGCAGGGCCTGGTCGGACACCTGATCGGGGTCGAGGATGACGTGCAGCGAGCCCTGGCTGGGGATCCCGGGGTGGCCAGCACGGATCACGTGCAGTCGACCCAGCCCGCCGCACTCCGCCAGGCCGGAAGGCCGACGGCCGGAACCCGCGAGGACTGGCGCCGCGCCGCCGACCGGACGCTGGCCGCGGTCACCGGCGGCGATCTTGACGCCGTGGTCGCGCTGCATGGTTTCCCGCTGCGCGTACGCGATCTGCTCGTCGCGCGCACCTTCGAGCTCTGGACGCACGAGAACGACATCAGGACAGCGGCCGGGCTGTCGCTGGCGGCGCCCGCGCCGTCGACGCTCCAGCCGATGACCAGGCTCGCGACCGCGCTGCTGCCGTTCGGCGCGGTCTTCACTGACCTGCACGAGCCAGTCAGCGTGCATCTCGTACTGACCGGCCCGGGCGGCGGCACCTGGGACGTAGCCGTCGGCGACCCATCGCCGGAGCCGGCTGCGCTCGGGATCGTGACCGATGTGGTCGGATTCTGCCGGCTCTTCTCCAACCGGATCGCCCCGGCCGACCTTGACGTCTTCGTCACCGGTGATCCGCGCCTGGCCCGCTCGGTCCTGACGGCCGCGACGGCGCTCGCGCTCGACTGATTCGCCGGCCTGAACCGAGTTTCGGTCGCTGCCCCGGTGATCCGCTTCCCTGCCCGGCGACGTATTTGTTCGTGAAGGCCGGTTCAGGCCGTCGCGGCACTCGGGAGGGATGCCATGAGCGTGCTCGTCATCGCGAAATTTCAGGGCGACACAGCCAAGTTCCGCCGGTCGCTCGTCGACCGGGCCGACGAGTTCGAGCAGACCACAGATCAGGCACGCGCAGCGGGCGGCATCCACCACCGCTTCGGGATCGGCGACGGCTTCGTGCTCGTCGTCGACGAATGGGAGAGCGTCGAGAAGTTCCAGCAGTTCTTCGCCAACCCCGAGCTTCAGGCCTTTATCGGCTCAGTCGGCGCCGAGCCTGGCCCGCCGGAGATCACCATCGCCGAGGCCGTCTCGTCGCCCGATCAGTACTGAGCACCGGCTGCCCGCGGACCGGTTAGGAGGGGAGCCGGCGGCTGTCGCACCGGCGCGATGGCCGTCGGCACCGGCACCCGGCGAGGAGATCCACAGGGGCTATGTCCTCGCCGTTTCGGCGTCAGGCCGACGCCACCCGTAGTTGCCAGCATGCGGTGATCAGCACGACGCAGGCCATGACAGCGGCTAAGACATCGACCGCGACCGCCAGCGTGGTGCCGAGCGCGATCAGGCCGACGGTGATCACCTGGGCGGCCAGCCCGACCAGGTAGCACAGCGAGCGGGGCAGCCTTCCTGGCCAGAACGAAGCTCAGGGCGACCGGCTAGTGCCCGTTCCCGGCGACGGGGTCAGGCTCGGCGACGGGGTCAGGCTGGGCGACGGCGTGGCCCGGCCCAGGAGCTGCTGCAGGGCCTGCCCGTCGGCCAGCGCGATCGCCAGCTCCCCGGCGAGAGTGGGATGGAACGGGGCCCGGGCGTGGATGCCCTGGACGTAGGGCTCAGGATCGCAGAGCGCGTGACCGGTGAAGTCGGGGCGGACCGCGATCAGCCCGGTCGCGCGGGCACCATTGGCGAGTACGTTGTTGAGCGCGTCGAGCAGGCCGGTCAGGGACTTCTCCTTGGCCGGGGTAAGGCCCACGCTGTCCAGGCAGTGCTGGCTGGTGTCGAACGGGTCGTAGTACAGGTTGACCAGCACGGTGGGCTGCGAGGGTAGCGCGGCGAGCCGCCTGAGCAGCTGGTAGTAGCCCACCGCGAAGGTCGACAGGCTCTGCTGGAAGTACGCCGTGGAGGCGCTGTCGTCGCAGCTCGTCGTGACCGTGCAGAGCCGCAGCAGGGCGGACCAGCCGAGGTCGTCCGCGCCGATGCTCACGAGCACATACGAGGCATTCGTGGCCTTCTTGGCCACCGCGAACTGGGCCGGCGCGGTCACGCCCGACAGCGGCTGCGGCCCGAGGATCCCGACCGGGATGGTCGCGCTGCTGCAGGCCAGGTTCAGCACCCGCCAGTTGTTGATCTGGCCCAGGTCGACCGCGTAGGTGTCGGCGCTGCGCTGGCAGGCCGTGTCGAGCCGGCTGGGATGCGCCGGCCTCGGGTTGCCGATGCCGGCCGCCGTGGAGTCCCCCATGACCACGACCTGCACCTGGGGCTTCCGCGGCCCGGGCGCGGCGGCCACGGCCGGCAGCGGCGCCCGGCCGGCCAAGGCGGTGATCGACGTGATCTGGCGCAGCCGGGCCGGCGCCGTGTAGGCCGTCACCATGATGCCGCCGACATTGACGGCCTCCACGAAGACCAGGCCGACGGCCAGCGCGATCAGGGTGCGCCTGGCCGCGAGCCTGAACCACCCGGCGAGCGCACCGCTCAGCAGCAGGGCGCAGCCCGCCGTGATGACGATCTCCCAGCCGAAGTACCGCTTCCAGCCCGAGGCCAGGGCCCGGCCGATGGTCTGCTCGGGGCTGGAACCAGCGAACGCGGTCGCGAGCTGGCGGTCGAGAGTGATCTGGGTCAGCGCCAGGCGGGGCCGCACCGGCCCGGCGAACTGCAGCGTGGTCGGCAGCCGCTGGCCGAACAGGTCAAGCTCGCCGGGGCCGGAGAGGCTGATCGTCGGGGCGGCCGCCCCGACGCTGACGGACTGGCCTACCAGGTCCACCCGCTGCATCGGGGTCACGAGCAGGGCCACCGAGATGGACACCGCGGCCACCAGTACCGCACCGGCGATCCAGGCGAGCCGGACGTGAAGGCGGCGCGCGAAGCTTCTCATACCCAAGCCATTGTCCTGCCCCGTAATCTGGGCCAGAACCATGCCCGAACGCGCAAGACTGTGCTCTATGACGACGAAGTCCTTTGCCTCCTCGGCTGACCTGGCCGACAAGGAGCAGACGCTGGAGGTGCTCGGCGACGGGGTCTACGCGCTGACCGCCGAGGGCGACCCGAACGTAGGCGCCATCGAGGGCGAGGACTTCCTCGTCTGCTTCGAGGCGATGGCGACCCCGGTCGCGGCCTCCGCGTGGCTGACGCGGCTGCGCGAGCTCACCGCGAAGCCGATCCGCTACCTGGTGCTCTCGCACTACCACGCGGTGCGGGTGCTGGGAGCGAGCGCCTTCGGCGCTGACGTGATCGTCGCGCACGACAACACCAGGGCGCTGATCGCCGAGCGCGGCCGCCAGGACTGGGAGTCCGAGCTGGGCCGGATGCCGAGGCTGTTCCGCGATCCGGCTTCCATTCCCGGCCTGACCTGGCCGACCGCTACCTTCTCCGACCGGCTCACCATTCAGCTGGGCGGTAACCGGGGCGAGCTGGTCCTGGCCTACTGCGGGCGCGGCCATACCGAGGGCGACATCGTGGCCTGGCTGCCCGGCCAGAAGATCCTGTTCGCCGGGGATCTGATCGAGGCCCAGGCCGCTCTGTACACCGGCGACGCGTTCCACCGGGAGTGGGCGGGCGGCACGCTGGACGCGATCGCCGCGCTGGGCGCGGAGTCCCTGGTCGGCGGCCGCGGCGCCGTCGCCCAGGGCCGGGACGCGGTCGACGCGGCCGTCAGGCAGACGCGGGATTTCCTGGCCACGATGCTGGCCCAGGTCGGCGCGGTGCACGCGGCCGGCGGAACGCTCAAGGACGCGTTCACCGCGGCGCACGCGGCGCTGGCGCCGGGGTACGGCCGCTGGCCGATCTTCGAGCACTGCATGCCATTCAACGTGTCCAGGCTCTGGGACGAGCTGTCCGGGATCGAGCGGCCGGTGATCTGGACCGCCGAGCGGGACCGCGAGATCTGGGACCAGCTGCAGGACTAGGCATGTCTCAGGCTGAGCCGGTGGTGATCGCCGGGGCCGGCCCGGTCGGGCTGATCACCGCGCTGCTGCTGGCCCGCTGGCAGGTTCGCACGGTCGTGCTCGAGGCGGCGGGCGCTGACCCGCAGGCGGGCTCGCGGGCGATCTGCTTCCAGCGGGACGTGCTCGACATCTTCGACCGGGCCGGCTGCGCCGACGACATGCTGGCCGAGGGCGTGACCTGGACGACCGGGCGCACCTTCTACCGCGAGCACGAGCTCTTCGCCGTCTCCTTCCCCGACTCGGGCCCGCTGCCGCCGTGGATCAACATCTCCCAGGCCAGCGTGGAGCGCTACCTGCTCGCCCGCGCCACCACCGAGCCGCTGATCGACCTGCGCCTGCGCCATCGGGTCACCGGGCTGTCCTGCGACGACGACGGCGTGGAGGTGACGGCCGGGGGCCGCGTCCGCGGCAGCCATCTGATCGGCGCGGACGGGTCCCGCAGCATCGTGCGGCAGCTACTGGGCATCGGGTTCCCCGGGGGGTCGTTCGCCGATCAGTTCCTAATCTGCGACATCCGCGCCGAACTCCCCTTTCCGAGCGAAAGAAGGTTTTTCTTCGACCCGAGCTGGAATCCGGGCCGGCAGGTACTCGTCCACCAGTGCCCGGGCGGTGTGTGGCGGATCGACTGGCAGGTCCCGGCCGGGTTCGACCTGGCGGCGGAACAGGCCAGCGGCGGGCTGGACGCGCGGATCAGGCAGATCACCGGCGACCGGCGCTACGAGATCGTGTGGGCGAGCGCCTACCGGTTCCACGAGCGGGTGGCCGACGCGTTCGCCGCCGGACGGGCATTCCTGGCCGGCGATGCCGCGCACCTGTACGCGCCGTTCGGCGCTCGCGGCCTCAACTCGGGCGCTCAGGACGCCGAGAACCTGGCCTGGAAGCTGGCGTTCGTCACCCGTGGCTGGGCCCCGCCATCGCTGCTCGGCAGCTACCAGGCCGAGCGGGCGGCGGCCGCGCGGGAGAACCTGCGGGTCACCAGCGCCACGATGGAGTTCCTCGTGCCGCAGACCGACGCGCTGCGGCGGCGGCGCGTCGGGGTGCTCGACCGGGCCGTGTCCGACCCGAGCGCCCGGTCGCAGATCAATTCCGGGAAGCTCGCCGAGCCCTACTGGTACACCGCGAGCCCGCTGACCACGCCCGGGCCGTCGCTGGCCGGCTTCCCGACTGAGCCTGGCGTGCCCCGGCCGCCGGTACCCGGCGTCCTGTGCCCGGACGGGCCGTGCGTGGCGGGCGGATCGGCGACCAGGCTGCGCCGCCTGTTCGGCCGCTCGTTCGTGCTGCTCACCGCGCGGGCGGCAACCGCGGCCGCGGCACTGGAAGCCGCCTCGGCCGCCACCCAGGCGCCGGTGACCGCCTACGCGCTGGGCGATATCGATCAGGCCGGGCTGATCGGGCCCGCGCTCGCGGCCACGCGTGACAGCGTGCACGTGGTCAGGCCGGACGGCCATCTCGCTGCCGTGCTGCCCAGGTTCACCCCGGCTGCCCTGGCGAGCGCGCTGCGGCGAGCGGCCGGGGCGCCGGGAGGCGACGGCTAGCCGGCGCTTAGCCGGTCTGGCGGCTAGCCGGTCTGGCGGCTAGCCGGCCTGGGGGCTAGCCGGTCTGGCGGCTAGCTGGCCTGGGGGCTAGCTGGCCTGGGGGCTAGCTGGCCTGGGGGCTAGCTGGCCTGGGCGGGCAGCCCGGCCAGGGCGGGCAGCAGGCCAAGCGCGGCCGTCAGGTCGGTGTCGAGCGCCCGGTCGGCGGTTCCCGGCGGCAGCGCGCCCGCGGCCAGGTCGAAGGCGGCCGCGAGGGCCGGGCGGCCGGGGGTCAGCCCGCGCAGCCGCAGGGCGCGGACCGCGGCGACCAGTTCGCAGGCGAGCACGATCCGGTAGGCGTCGACGACCTCGGTGGTGGCCCGCGCGGACTGGGTCGAGAACCCGGCGTGCTCCTCGACTCCGCGCGACAGAACGGCGCTGCCCAGGGCGGCCGGAGCGGCCAGCCGGCGGATGTCGGCGATCGCCGAATGCGCCACGTACTCCAGGATCATGATTCCCGAGCTCGGCGGCGGGTCGGTGGCCAGGAACGGGGCGAGTCCGGTGAAGGCCGGCTCGACCAGCGTGCCGAGCCGCGCCGCCGACAGCGCGGCGGTCTGGAACAGCGCGGCGCGGACGGCGTCGAGCGCGAGGCCGAGATACGCGGTGTGGAAGTTGCCGTTGTGCCAGACGGTCCCGCCGGCCACGTCAACCAGCGGGTTCTCCGCCGCCGCGTTCAACTCGGCGGTCACCGCCCGGTCCGCGTGCCTGACCGCGTCCACCGCCGGCCCGTGCACCTGCGGCAGCGCCCGGTAACCGTAGGGATCCTGGATGCGTCCTGGCCGGCTGTCGTTCCCGAGCAGTTCTCTGAGCGTGGCGGCCACCTCCCGCTGCGCGGGGTAGCTCCGGCCCTCGTGCACGGCCGCTGCGTATGGCTCGACCGAGGCGGTGACCGCGCGGTGCGAGAGGGCCGCGATCACGACCGCGACGCGGACCAGTTCGGCCAGGTCGGAGCAGGCCAGCGCGGCCTCGCCGATGGTGGCCGCGTTGCTGGACAGGAAGGCGAGCGCGTCGGTCGAGGCGAGCGGGAACCGCGGCTGCTCGGCCGGCTCGTCCGGCATCAGCCAGTCCCGCTCGCCGAGCAGGCACAGCGCGGTCACCGCGAGCGCGGTGAGATCACCGGTGCCGATCGCGCCGTATCTCGGGACCGGGACCGACAAGCCGGCGTTGATGCCGTCGAGCAGCGGGCCCAGTACGCCGGGATCCACGCCGGAGCCGCCCGCCGCGATCTGGTTCACGCGGACGACGAGCATGGCCCGGCTGAGCTCGGGCGCCACGAGCGGTCCCCCGCCGCCCGCGTGGCTGCGCAGCAGCCGCAGCCCATGCCCGGCCAGGTCCGCCGCGGTGACCGGCTGGTCGCGGTTGGCGCCCACGCCGGTCGTCCGCCCGTAGACCTCGCGCCGGGACGATACCTCGGCGGCAGTCCGCGCCGCCGCGCTGGCACGCTCCATCCCCTCGGCCGTCACCGCCGCCCTGGCCGCCCCGCGCGCGATGTCGCTGACCTGCTCGCAGCTCGTCGTCTGGCCGTCAAGCAGCACCACTGGCCTGGCCATCGTCACCCCCGTTCCCCGCGGTTACGCAGGTATACCGCAGGCAGGTCTGGCTGTGCTGCCACATCGCCCGGCACGATCCCGTTGAAATAACGACCGTGATGGTCTTTTTGGTTATTTGTGATATATCGCCACCTATAGTTCCATCGCGCACGCATCGCCGTTGAAGCCAGGAACCAATGTCCGCTATCCGCTCCGACGATCACCGCGCCGCTCGGCGGACTCGGGCCGTACCCGACCGGCACCGCGGTGACCTTCACCTTCACTGACAACGGACCGGCGGTCCGACGGTCGCCTTCAAGTACACGCTGAATGGCGTGAGCACGAAGGTCACGGCTTCGGGCGGCGCGGCGAGCGTTCAGATCACACCTACCAGGCAAACCTCTTTCCTGGTCGCCTACGCAGCTAACTGGCTGGTCCGCTGCGAAAAGTACATCGCGGGCGTCATGCCGGTCTCCCGCCGGAACGCGGCCACGAACGCGCTCGCCGACTCGTAGCCGACGTGCCGCGCGACGTTCCCGACCGGCTCCCCGGCGGCCAGGTCCGCGATGGCGGCCTGGAGCCTGAGCAGGGCCCGCCACCGGCCGAACGGCAGCCCGGTCTCGGCGACGAACGCCCGGGCCAGCGTGCGCGCACTGGCGCCGACCTCGCGGCCCCACTCGGCCAAGGTGCGGCCGTCGGCCGGGTCGGCGGCCAGCGCATCAGCGACCGCCCTGGCCCGTTCCTCGGCCGGCATCCGCACCTCGATGGTCGTCATGGCGACCGGCTGGAGCAGGTCGACGAGCATCGTCTCGGCGTGCTGGCGCCTGGCCGGGTCAAGGTCGGGGTTCTCCAGGTAGCCGATCAGCTCGGCCAGCAGCGGGCTGGCCGCGACCGGGGTGAAGTCCGGCCAGCTGATCGGGCACAGGTCGGGCCTGATGTAGAGCGTCCGCATCGTCGTGGTCCTGGCCGACAGCGTCTCGTGCCGCAGCCCGGCCGGGATCCACAGCGCCCTGGTCGGCGGCAGCGCCCAGGTCGACGAGCTGGTCCGGACGGTCAGCACCCCGCTGGCCGCCCACGCCAGCTGATGATCGGCATGGGTGTGCCAGTCGAAGACCAGGCCGGCGGGCATCGGAAAGGTGACGACAATGACGGCCGCCTGATCACGTTGTCCATCCCGCGACACGAGATGGCAGCCTACGCTCTTGGGCCCGGCCGCCTCCATCCGTAGCGTCGGGACCATGAACGAGAACCACGCGAGATTGTGCCCGAGCCCCGAGTGGGCGGAACATATTCAGACCGAGGTCCTGCCGTCCCTGACCGCGCATGCCGACCTCGGTGCCGACATGCTCGAGATCGGCCCAGGTCCCGGCGCGGCTACCGAATGGCTGCGGCAACGGGTCAAGCGGCTGACGGTGCTCGAGATCGACCCCGAGGCGGCGGCCAGGCTATCGGAGAAGTACGCCGGCGGAAACGTCGAGGTGGTGGTCGGTGACGCGACGTCGCTGGGCTATCCGGACGGGTCATTCGACTCGGTCGGCTCGTTCACGATGCTGCACCACGTTCCGACGCTGGCGCTGCAGAACAAGATCCTTTCCGAGGCGTTCCGGGTGCTGCGGCCGGGCGGCGTGCTGATCGGCTCCGACAGCCTGGCCAGCAACGGCCTGCACCACTTCCACGTGGGTGACACCTACAACCCGATCGAGCCGGGCACGTTGCTCAGCCGGCTCCAGACCATCGGCTTCAGCAAGCTGACGATCATGGTGGACGGCATCGTTAAGTTCGTCGCGCACAAGCCGGCCGAGGACGCGGACACCGACGAGGAATCCGGCCCGGAAGAAGCGGAAGAAGCGGAGGACGCGGCATGACCAGCACGCGGGAACTGAAGAGCGCGATCATCGGCCTGCTCGGCTTCGCGGCCGCCGAGGAGCAGGTCCTGCTGACGGCCAGCCCGCCGGGTGAGTCCGGCAGCGCGAGCGACTGGGCCGCGCTGCCGATTGTCGCCCACAACACCGAGTTCAGGGCCCAGCAGGTGGAGCGGCTGCGAGCCATCGCTTCGGGCCGGGAACCCGCAGAATTCGCTGAAGTAGACCACTCCTCGGACCCTCTTTACCAGGCGTACGCGGCGGATCCTGCCGCCCAGGTCGCGCGGGACAGCTGGCAGGTGGCGGCCGAGCTGATCGAGGGCGTGGAATCGGTCGCCGCCGACGACCTGCTCGACCCGTCGAGGAACCCGTGGCTGCGGGGCCGCCAGCTCTGGCTGCAGATCGTCGTCCGCGGATTCTGGCACCCGACCGGCCACCTAGCCGACTACTACGCTGGGCACGGCCAGCCCGATCGCGCGGTCGCGATGACCGCCCACGGCCTGGCGACGGCCCGCTACCTGCGGGTCCCGGACCAGGCGTGCGGCATAGCCGGCTACAACCTGGCCTGCGCCCAGGCGAAGGCAGGCCAGCTCGACGACGCTGCGGCGACCATACGCGACGCGGTCTCGCTCAGTGCCGATCTGCGCGCCAAGGCCGCCAGCGAGCCGGACCTCGCCATCCTGCGGGAGAGCGGCCGGCTCGATTCGGCCCTGGCATGATGGCGGCGTGACACACTACGCGCGATTTGCCGGTTTCTATGACCAGATCATGGGCGATCGGTCGGCCGATATCGAGCGGATACGTGACTACATCAAGCGGTACCGGCCGGCCGCGAGCTCGCTGCTCGAGCTGGGCTGCGGCACCGGTGCCGTGCTCGCCGGGCTAGTCGCGGACCTGTCGGTAACCGGCGTCGACCGGTCGGAGGAGATGCTCGCGGTTGCCGCCCGCAGCGTCCCGGCCGCGCGGCTGGTCCACGCCGACGTGACCAGCTTCTCCCTCGGCACCCGGTTCGACGTGGTGATCTGCGTCTTCGACACGCTCAATCATCTGCCGTCGCTCGAGGCCTGGCGAGCGATGTTCGAGCGCGTGCACGAGCACCTGGCCGACGACGGCCTGTTCTTCTTCGACGTGAACACGACCGGCAGGCTGCGCCGGCTCTGGCAGGGACCTGCCTTCGCCGCGGACTTCGGCCAGAACACGATGATCATGGATGTCCTGCCCGGCGTACGCGGCGAGAGCGGGGTCGGTGAGCTGTCGATGTGGACCGTGCGGATCTTCGAGCGGATCGCCGACGACATGTTCCGGCTGCACCAAGAGCGGATTCCTGAGCTGGGCGTTCCCCTGGCCACGATCCGCGATGCACTGGCGGCCAGTTTCGACCTGCTGGAGGAGGCAGAGCTGGACGGCGGCCCGGTGTCCGACGAATCCGGCCGGGTGTTCTTCGCCTACCGGCGCCGCCAGCCGTAACCGCCGCTGGTCTGGGCTGCCACTGGTCCGGGCCCGCTCCGAACGCCCGCTCCTAGCAGCACGCCGGCCAGCCGCCGCCCCTGCGGGTGCGGCCTGCCCTCCAGGTACGAGGTCAGCGGATGCATGCCTGATGTGGTGAAGAGCACCGGGTCGCCGTCGCGCGGCACCAGGGAACTGCCCTGGAGCAGCCGATGATCTCGGTTCCCGAAGAACTCAAGGAAGCTGGTGGTGACATCCATGGTGGTTCCTTTCCGGACCGGAAAAGGAACCGCTGGCATGGCCGCGATACGAGGGGTGGGCGCCGGCGAACCGTTTCCGGTCGCCAGCGGTGTGGGTCAGCTCAGGCGAGGGCAACCGGCGAGCAGCGAGCTCGCGCGGTGGCACTCATCCGACTGACCGTCATGTCGCCCACTGTAGGCACCGGCCGCGGGCCGGCCAACCGGTTTTCACGCCCGGGTCAGCCGGCTTCCGGCGGCGCCTCGCTGCGCTGCAGCACCACGACCGATCGGCCGGCCACCGGCAGTGACTGGTCGCAGCTCAGGGATTCTCCCTCCCGATCCGGCGCGCCGGTGTCGGCGACCAGGTTCCACCACTGCCCCCACTGCTTGGGCAGGATCCAGTCGATGCCCTCGTGGTGGCCGTTGAACAGGAGCAGCAGCGAGTCGTCGGTGACCCGCTGGCCGCGCCGGTCCCGGTCGGTGATGGCCTCGCCGTTGAGGAAGACGCCGACCGAGCCCGTGCCGGAGTCCCAGTCGTGGTCGCTCATCTCGCCGCCATCGGGCCGGCACCAGCCGAGGTCGACCGAGCCGCGGATCGGCAGGCCCTGGAACCAGCGGCGCCGGCGCAGGACCGGGTGCTCGCGCCGCAGCGCGATCAGCCGCCGGGTGAAGTCGGCCAGCGCCTCATCGGTGTGCTCCCAGTCCAGCCACGAGATCTCGTTGTCCTGGCAGTAGGCGTTGTTGTTGCCCCCCTGGGTGCGGCCGGACTCGTCCCCGGCGAGCAGCATCGTGACGCCCTGGGACAGCAGCAGGGTGGCGAGGAAGTTGCGCTGCTGCCGGTGCCGCAGCGCCAGCACGTCCGCGTCACCCGAGTCCCCCTCCGCGCCGCAGTTCCATGACCGGTTGTGGCTCTCGCCGTCGGCGTTGTCCTCGCCGTTCGCCTCGTTGTGCTTCTCGTTGTAGGAGACCAGGTCGCGCAGCGTGAACCCGTCGTGCGCGGTCACGAAGTTGACGCTCGCGCCCGGGTGCCGTGCGTCGGCCTGGTACAGGTCCGAGCTGCCGGTCAGCCGGGATGCGAACTCGCCGAGCGTGGCGGGCTCGCCGCGCCAGAAGTCACGGACCGTATCGCGGTACTGCCCGTTCCACTCCGACCACAGCGCCGGGAAGTTGCCGACCTGGTAACCGCCCTCGCCGATGTCCCAGGGCTCGGCGATGAGCTTGACCTGGGACACCACGGGGTCCTGCTGGATCAGGTCGAAGAACGCCGACAGCCGGTCGACCTCGTGGAACTGCCGCGCCAGGCTGGCGGCCAGGTCAAACCGGAAGCCATCGACGTGCATGTCCGTCACCCAGTACCGCAGCGAGTCCAAGATCAGCTGGAGGGTGTGCGGGTGGCGGACGTTGAGGCTGTTCCCGGTGCCCGTGGTGTCGTAGTAGAACTGGGGGGCGTCG
>JADGPC010000185.1 GCA_017882645.1 Streptosporangiales bacterium
CCCAGAACTTACCCAGCGTGCCGACCCCGCTCGCGGCGGTACCGGTCGTCATGGGATGGCCGGGTGAGTCGGCCGGCGACGTGGCCGGCGACGTCGGACCGCCCGCCGCTGACGTCTTCGGGGCGTGCCCGCCGGGCTGGCCGGGTGCGGAGCACGCGGAGGCCGCCGCCGCGACGATCGCCAGCCAGACGCCCGCTGCCGCGGCGACCCGGGGCATTCTGGTTTGCCTGCCTGCAGTTTCCACGCCAGAAACTGTAACGTGCCCGCGTTCGTTACATGTCCTGCGAAGACAGCCGGCGACTCCCGCCGCCCGCCAGATGGGACGGACCAGCAACCCTATGATCAAGCGCTCTGCGCTCCGCGCGGCGGCCGGCCCGGCTCTGCTGGCCATCGCCGTGACCGCCTGCGCCGCGGGCTGCGCGGCCATCGCGGCCGACACCGGGGCGACCAGGCCGGCCGACTCCGGCCGCACCGGGCCCGGCTCGCGGGCACCGCGGGCCCGTACTCCGGCTCCCGCCGCGGTCACCGTGCGCCATTTCGTGCTGCCGGACGGCCACCGGATGACGGCGGCGCGATTCGGCGGCGCGGTGCGGTTCGTGCTGCACTGCGGGAGCCTGGATCCCGGACCGCCCTGCCAGGGCCAGGCGGCCGGGCCGGCGCTGAGCCCGGCCGAGCGCCGGCTCGTGATCGGCGCGTTCAACGGCGGCTTCAAGCTGTCGGCCCACGTCGGCGGCTACGAGCAGGCGGGCGCGGTCATCAGCCCCCTGGTGCCGGGCCGGGCCAGCCTCGTGATCTACCAGTCCGGCGCCGCCAGCATCGGGATCTGGGGCCACGGCGTGCCGCAGCCGGGGAAGCCGGTCTACAGCGTCAGGCAGAACCTCGTCCTGCTGGTTCGCCATGGCCGCCCCACCCTGGCCTCTGCTCATGGCTGGGGCTCCTGGGGAGGCACGATCACCGGTGCCGCCAAGACCGCGCGGAGCGCGCTCGGCGAGAACATCAGGGGACAGCTGATCTACGTGGCCAGCATGTCCGCGACCGCCGGAGATCTCGCCGCCGCGCTGGTGCGGGCCGGCGCCGCGACCGGCATGGAGCTCGACATCAATCCCGAATGGGTCCAGCTGGCCTACGCTCGCGGAGCTGGCGGCCCGCTCCGCAAGGGGATCACCGGGCAGGTGCGCCCGGCCAGCCAGTACATCAGGGGCTGGACCAGGGACTTCATCGCCGTCCTCGCCCAGTGGCCGCCCAGCCCGGCGCCCGGCGTCCGCGCCGTCCCCTAGCCGGTCAACCGGCCAGGATGTCGGCCAGGTTGAAGCTCACCGGCTCGTCCAGCTGGCTGAAGCCGCAGGACGCCGGATCGCGGTCGGGCCGCCAGCGCACGAACTGGGCCGTGTGCCGGAACCTGGTCCCCTCCATGTGGTCATATCTGACCTCGACCACGCGCTCGGGACGCAACGGGACGAACGAGAGGTCCTTGCCGGCGTTCCAGCGGCTGCCCTCCGCCTCACGCGGATGCCGCGTCCCGGCCTCGGCGTGCGCCGCCCAGTTCCACGGATGACCCTCGAAGCTGGTCACCAGCGGCTGCAGTTCGGTGAACAGCGCCTTGCGGGTCGCCATCGGGAATGCGCCGATGACGCCGATGCTGGCCAGGTTGCCGTCGTCGTTGTACAGGCCGAGCAGCAGCGATCCGATCGCGTCGGGCCCGCTCTTGTGCGGCCGGTACCCGGCCACCACGCAGTCGGCGGTCCGCTCGTGCTTGATCTTGAACATGGCCCGCTTGTCGGGCTGGTAGGTGCCGGCCAGCGGCTTGGCGACGATGCCGTCAAGCCCGGCCCCCTCGAACTGGCTGAACCAGACCTCCGCCAGCCCGGGATCGGTCGTCGCGGGAGTCAGGTACACCGGCGGCAGCGCGTCGGCCAGCGCCTGCTGCAGTGCTTCCCGCCGGGCCGAGAACGGCTCGCTGGTGTAGTCCTTGCCGCCGAGCGCGAGCAGGTCGAAGGCGACGAAGGCGGCGGGGGTCTGCTCGGCCAGCAGCCTGACCCGGCTGTCAGCGGGGTGAATCCGCTGCAGCAGCGCCTCGAAGTCCAGGCAGCGGCCGTCGGCGTCGGGAATGACGATCTCTCCGTCGATTACGCATCGCTCGGGCAGGCTCGCCTTGACCGCCGCGACGACCTCGGGGAAGTAGCGGGTCATCGGGCGCTCGTTCCGGCTGCCGATCTCGACCTCGCCGCCGTCGCGGAAGACGACCGATCGGAAACCGTCCCATTTTGGCTCGTAGCTCATCGCGCCGCCGGGTATCGCCGCGACCGACTTGGCCAGCATGGGCGGGACCGGTGGCATCACGGGAAGATCCATGGCTCCATCTTGCTACCTCGGCGCTTGACGGGGGGAGCCGGCGCGGAGTAGGACGGTGCGGGACCGAGGCGATGGGCGGGATGGTGCGGAAACTAAGGCAGGGGCTGCGCTCGTGGCTGGCCCCGGCGGGTGTGGTGCTGATGGTCGGGGTGCTGGTGCCGCCGGCCGGGCCGGCGGCAAGGCAGTACGTCTTCGCTCAGGCGGTCCAGTTCGCCGTGCTAGCGGTTGTGGTGCCTGCGCTTATTCTGCTCGGCGCGCCCTGGAGGCTTGCCGGGACGCTGGCGGGGCGGCTCGCGGTGGCCCGGTCGCACCGGCCTTCCGGAACGCGGACGTGGCTGATCTTGGTCGGGTTTGTTGCGGTGGCGCTTGGCTGGCGGGTGCCGGTCGTGGTGAATGCGCTGGTCAGGTATCCGGTGCTGACTGTGGTCGAGGCGGTGACGCTGGTCGGGGCGGGGTGCGCGCTGTGGGCTGAGCTGGTCGAGTCGCCGCCGCTGCTGCCGAGGATCTCCCGGCCCCAGCGCGCGGCGTTCGCCGCCCTGGCGATGTGGGCAATGTGGGCGAGCGCCTACATCATGGGGTTCTCGCATGCGGCCTGGTTTGCCGCGCTCGCGCATCCGTCCGGCCACGGGCTCGGCACGGTGGCCGACCAGGAGATCGCGGCCGGGCTGCTGTGGGCGATTCCCGGGCTGGGTTTCGTTCCCGTGGTGTATGTCGCGCTGATTACCTGGCTGCGCGATTCCGCCGACCCGGACGACGAGCTCCGTGCCGTGGCCGGTGCCCGGGGCGGGAGCGAGGCGGCCAGGCCGCGGCCGCCCCGTGGCTGGCGGCTTCCCTCCGCCTGATCCGGGTAGGGTCCGCAGCGTGCTGCACGCCGGACCCGAGCCGCCGGTCACCACGGTCGAGCACCGCGGGTCGAGTACGTGCCGCTGACCGAGCGGTGGGGCACGCCGGGCAGCCTGTTCTGGATGTGGGCCTGGGCGATCTGGAACGTCGAGTTCCTATGTCTACGGCGTGCTCGGGGTCGTCGTTTTCGGCCTGTCCTTCGGCCAGGCGCTGATCGCGATCCTGGCCGGCGACCTGACGTACGTGCTCACCGGCCTGGCCAGCCTGCAGGGACCTGAACGCCTACCCGCCGTTTGTCGGTCCGCTCGCGAGCCGGCTCGGCGGTCCGCTCGGCTCGGACTTCAGCGTCCTGCTCGGGCTGCTCGTCGCCGGCGGCGCGTACTGGCTGCTCGCTGGCGCGTGCGTCCGGGCCGAGGGCCTGGCCACCACCGATGCGGGGAGCTGAGATCCCGCCCGGCTGCCGCGTTCAAAAGGCCGCCCGCGCGGGGAGAAATCTGGCCATTAGCTGGTCCGGGGGTCCGGATTCTCGGTTCGGGGGGAACCATGCGAGTTGTCGTGGACCTGGCGGTGTGCCAGGGGTACGCGCAGTGTGCCTTCCTGGCGCCTGACGCGTTCCGGCTGAACGGCACCGAAGGGCTGATGTACCAGCCCAACCCGTCCGACGACCTGTGCCGGGCGGTGCTGCGGGCGGTCGCCGCGTGCCCGGTTCAGGCGATCGCGACGGACGCCGCCGTTCCGGCGCCGGCGGACGCTGCGGTCCCGGCCGCGCGGGCCGGCGATGCCCGGTAGGCCCGCAGCGCAGCGCATCGTCGTCGTCGGCGCATCGCTGGCCGGCCTGTGGGGTGCCGCGACGCTCAGGAAAGAAGGCTTCGACGGGGTCCTGACGATCATCGGGGACGAGAACGACCCGCCGTACGACCGGCCGCCGCTGACCAAGCAGGTGCTCACCGGCTGGGTCGCTCCCGACCACACCGTGCTGCCGCATCTCGAGCCGCTGGGCGATACCCGCTGGCTGCTCGGAACCCCGGCAGCGCAGCTAGACCGAAGGGCCGGCGAGGTCGTCCTGGCCGACGGCACCCGGGTTCCTTATGACCTCGTCCTGATCGCCACCGGAGTCCGCAACCGGCCGTGGCCGGCCAGTGACCAGGCCGCCCTCAGCGGCGTCTGCGGAGTCAGGACGCGCGAGGACGCCGCCAGGCTGATCGATCACCTGGACGCTGGCGTCAGCCGGGTCGTCGTGATCGGCGCCGGCTTCACCGGATCCGAGGTCGCGTCGGCCTGCCGGCACCGCGGCATCGACGTGACGGTGGTCGAGCAGGCGCAGGCCCCGCTGACCGGCGCGCTGGGCGGCGTGATCGGCGACGTCGCGGCGAACCTGCATGACGCTAACGGCGTCGACCTGCGGTGCGGAGTCACGGTGCAGGCGCTCGAGGGAAGCGGCGGGACGTTCCGGGCCGCCGCGCTGTCGGACGGCACGACCGTGGACGCCGACGTCGCGGTCGTGGCCCTCGGCGGTGTCCGCAACACCGAGTGGCTGGCTGACTCGGGCCTGGCGTCCGGCCCGCTCGGGGTCGCGGCCGACGCGGGCTGCCGGGCCGTGGCGGTGAACGGGCTGGTCACCGACGACGTGTTCGTGGCCGGCGACGTGGCCAGGTTCGCCCATCCGCTGTTCGACTACCAGTTCCTGACCCTGGAGCACTGGGAGAACGCCGCCGTGGGCGCGCAGGTAGCCGCGCGCAACATGATCTGCGCCCCGGAGGACCGGCGGCCGCACGCCTGCGTCCCGACATTCTGGTCGACGCAGTTCGGCGTGAACATCAAATCGGTAGGGGTGCCCTCGCTCGCCGACCAGATCGTCGTGACGCAGGGATCGACCGAGGCGGGCTCGTTCGCCGCCGCCTACGGCGACCGCGACGGGCGCATCGTGGGCGCCGTCACGTTCGACCACGGCCGCTGGATCGATCACTATCGCGGCCTCATCGAGCAGGCGGCCGCGCTGCCCGGCCCGTATGACGCTGACCTGCCGGACAAGCGGGAGCCCGCGAGGTTCCCGCCGCATCCGGCCGCTAGCTATCACGGGCCTACCGTCGTGGTGACCGGGCACTCTCCCACGGCGATGGACGCGGTCCGCCAGCCGGCCGGAAGGAGTGCCCCGTGACTACCAGCGACACCGTGAAATCAGCCGTGAGCGCGGACCTCATGCGGCAGGTGGCCGATGCCGAGAACCGGCACGACCCGTATCCGATCTACGCCAGGCTCAGGGAGAAGAGGGTCAACCTGCTCGCCGACGGCAGCTACGCACTCGGCCGGTACGCCGACGTGGTCGGCCTGCTGCACGATCCGCGGGTCAGCTCCGATCCGCACCATGCCTCGAACCCTGGATCCCGGCTGCTAGTCGACAACGGGCCGTTCATCCAGCGCGACCCCCCTGACCACGACCGGCTGCGGTCCATCGCGACCCGCTACTTCGGTCCGCCGGTCAGCCCGGGCGTCGTGAGCGGGCAGGAGCCGGAAATCCTCAGCTTCGTCAGTGACCTGATCGACGCCCTGCCCGCCTCGGGCGAGGCGGACCTCGTCGATCACCTGGCCTACCCGCTGCCGGTGTCGGTGATCTGCGGGCTGCTCGGGGTGCCCAAGAGCGACGAGGAGCAGTTCCGCGCCTGGACCGAGGACATCGTCCGCGGACTCGACGCGGAGCAGCAGCAGGGTGCCGACGACCTGATCAGGCAGCGGCAGCAGGCTCAGGTCGCGATGTTCGGCTACGTGACCGAACTGGTGCAGCGGCACCGCGCGCAGCCGGACGGCTCGATGCTCTCCCGCCTGGCCAACGACCACGCCGGCCAGCAGATGACTGACGGCGAGCTTGGCGCGACCAGCCTGCTGCTGCTGATCGCCGGGCACGAGACGACGGTCAACCTGACCGCGAACGGCGTGCTCACGCTGCTGCGGAACCCGTGGGCGCTTGACCGTCTCCGGGCTGACCCCGACTGGGTCATACCGCTGGTCGAGGAACTGCTCAGGTTCGAGCCGCCGGTCCAGTACCTGCCGAACCGGGTGGCGCTCGCGGACATCGACGTGGACGGGACGACGATCCCGAAGGGCGCCAGCATCGTCCTGCTGGTCGCGGCGGCGAACCGGGATCCTGACCGGTTCGCCCACCCTGACCGGTTCGATCCTGATCGCGGCGACATCGAGCACGTCGGCTTCGGGAGCGGCATCCACTACTGCTTCGGCGCCCCGCTGGCCAGGATCGAGGCCCAGGCCTCGCTGACCGCCTTCGCTGGCCGGCTCGCGAGTCCCCGGCTGGCGGCCGACCCGCCACCGTACCGGCCGAGCCCGGTCCTGCGCGGCCCGCTGCATCTGCGGGTGACCTACGACAAGCGCGGTTAGCTTCCACGTGCCGCCAGTTCACGGTCGGCAGCGGCGTGACGCGGCGGTCGTTGCGCCGGCGGCGCCGGGCACGAGAGGCTGAAACCATGGCCAGCGTGGACGAATTCAACGGGCTGACGGAGGAAGCGGCGAAACAGGCCCTCCGCGCCTGCTGCCCGGCCGGCCGCTGGATCGATGCCGTCGCCGCCGGAAGGCCGTATCCGACCATCGAATCGCTGCTCGGCGCGTCGGACGCCGCGGTCGCGGCGCTAGGCGAGGCGGACCTGGGCGAGGCGCTGGCCGGCCATCCCCGGATCGGCGACCGGGAGCCGGGTGGCTGGTCGAGACAGGAGCAGGCCGGAGTCAGCGGCGCGGACGCCGGGCTCCGGCAGGCACTGGCTGACGGCAACGTCGAGTACGAGCAGCGGTTCGGTCACATCTACCTGGCCTGTGCCACCGGGCGGAGCGCGGCCGAGCTGCTCGCCTTCCTGCGCGAGCGGCTGGGCAACGACCGGGATACGGAGTGGCGCATCGTGGCATCCGAGCTAGCCAAGATCAACCAGATCCGCCTCCGCAAGCTCACCGCGGGGACGACAGAATGAGCGTCAGCACGCACATACTCGACATCGTCCGCGGTGAGCCAGCCAGCGGCGTGGTCGTGCGGCTCGAGCGGGCCGGCGGCGGCGAGCTCGGGTCGGCTCGCACCGACGCCGACGGCCGGATTTCCGACTTCGGCGTCGCCTCGCTCGCCGCGGGTACCTACCGGCTGGTCTTCGAGACCGGGCCGTACCTGATCGCCAGGGGGGACGGCGAGCCGGGCGCGGCGCCATTCTTCCCCGAGGTCGTCGTCACCTTCACGGCCGACGGGCTGCGGCCGCGATATCACGTGCCCCTGCTGCTCAGCCCGTACTCTTACTCGACCTACCGCGGGAGCTAGCCGATGGCGATCGTGCTGCAGGACAACCAGTACGGCAAGGCCGAGACCCGGGTCGTGCGGATCTACCGCGACACCGAGCGGCACGAGATCCGCGACCTCAACGTGTCGACGGCGCTGCGCGGCGACTTCGCCGCCGCGCACCTGGCCGGCGACCAGGCCAGCGTGCTCCCGACCGACAGCCAGAAGAACACGTGCTTCGCCTACGCCAAAGAGCGGGGCGTCGGCGCGATCGAGGAGTACGCGCTGGCCCTGTCGCACCACTTCGTCGATGACATCGCCTCGGTGTCCCGCGCCCGGGTCGATGTCGACGAGTACCGGTGGGAACGGGTCGCGGTGGCCGGAGCCGAGCACGCCCATACGTTCGTCCGGGCTGGCCACGAGGTGCGTACCGCTGCGGTTACGACCAGCACCGAGCGCCCTGTTAAAGCTTCATGGGTTATTTCCGGCATCAAGGATCTCGTCGTGCTCAAGTCGACGGGCTCGCAGTTCACCGGGTTCCTGACCGACCGCTACACCACGCTGGCGCAGGCAACCGACCGGATCCTGGCCACCTCGCTGACCGCGCGGTGGCGGTACGCGGGGACGGACGTGGCGTGGGACGAGGCGTTCGGGCAGGTCCGGCAGATCCTGCTCGAGCGGTTCGCCGTGGTGCACAGCCGGGCGCTGCAGCAGACGCTGTGGGAGATGGGGTCGGCCGTGCTCGCGGCCAGGGACGACATCGCCGAGATCCGGCTGTCGGCGCCGAACAAGCATCACTTCCTGGTCGATCTCTCGCCGTTCGGGCTGGAGAATCCGGGGGAGGTCTTCCACGCCGACGACCGGCCTTACGGGCTGATCCAGTGCGCGGCGGTGCGCGAGGGCGCGGCCGACGCCGGCCCGGCCTGGGAGTTGCCAGCCGCCTTCGCGTGAGGAGAATGGGCGTTCCGGCCACAGTGAATTGGGCGCCAGAGCTGAGCGCGGGGAGGGAGAGCCGATGGAGTTCCTTCAGCCGCATAACTGGGCCGAGGCACTGGCCGCCAAGGCCGCCGCGCCAGATGCGCTGCCGATCGCCGGCGGCACCGA
>JADGPC010000186.1 GCA_017882645.1 Streptosporangiales bacterium
GCGCCGATCAGGGTTGAGCTGACCGTCCAGCTCGCCCGCGCGCTCGGCGTGCTCGACGGCGAGGGCGTCACCGTCGTGCGGCCGGAACCGGCGACCGACGAGGAACTCGCCTACGTGCACGATCTCGACTACATCGAGGCGGTCAAGCAGGCCGGCGGCGCCGAGCCGGTTCTGGTCGCCGGCCGGTACGGCCTCGGCACCGAGGACGACCCGATCTTCCCCGCCATGCACGAGGCGTCGGCCCTGGTAGCCGGGGCGACGCTGGCCGCCGCCCAGGCGGTATGGACAGGCACGGCCGAGCACGGGGTGAGCATCGCCGGCGGCCTGCACCATGCGATGCGGGACCGTGCGAGCGGATTCTGCGTCTACAACGACCCGGCCATCGCGATCAGCTGGCTGCTGTCCCAGGGCGCCGAGCGGGTCGCCTACGTGGACATCGACGTGCACCACGGCGACGGCGTCCAGGCCGCCTTCTACAACGACCCCAGGGTGCTGACGATCAGCCTGCACGAGCACCCGCGCACCCTGTTCCCCGGCACCGGGCGGGCGTCGGAGACCGGCGGGCCGGACGCCGCGGGATCCGCGGTCAACGTGGCGCTGCCGGCCGGAACCAGGGACGCGGGCTGGCTGCGCGCCTTCCACGCGGTCGTCCCCCCCCTGCTGCGCGCCTTCCAGCCGCAGGTGCTGGTCAGCCAGCACGGCTGCGACACGCACTGGATGGACCCGCTGGCCAACCTCGAGCTCACCATCGACGCGCAGCGGGCGGCCCACGCCGCGATCCATCAGCTCGCGCACGAGACGGCAGGCGGGCGCTGGGTGCTGACCGGCGGCGGCGGCTACGAGGTGGTCCAGGTGGTGCCGCGAACTTGGACCCACCTGCTGGCCGAGGCAACCGGCAGGCCGCTCGACCCGGCCATCCCGACCCCGCCGGACTGGCGGGACTACGTCGCGCGGCGCACCAGGACCCCCGCGCCGGAGTTCATGACCGAGCAGGCGTCGGCCAGGTACCCCAGCTACGACAACGGCTACGACCCCGACGAGCCGATCGACCAGGCCATCGCGGCCACCCGCGAGGCGGTATTCCCGCTGCACGGCATGATGCCCTAGTGCTCAGGCGGCCGGCAGCCACGTGCGCCAAGTTCAGGCCGGGACGAGGCGCGCCGCCAGCGGAGCGCCGAGGCTGGCCGCGGCGGCCGAGCCGAGGCCGATCCCCCAGCCCACCGGGCCAAGCGGCGTGCAGCCGAAGAACTGGCTGACAACCGGCGTCTGGATCACCGCGGCCAGCCCGGCGGCCGAGCCGACGCTGGCCGCCACCACCAGCGGGCTCCGCCAGCCGGTGACCAGCGTCTGGCCGAGCTGCGCGCCGACGAGGCCGACCAGCGCCGTCGTACCCGCCCGGCCCGGCATGACCCCGGTCATCCGGCCGCCCGCGTAGGCGGCCAGGCCAGCCCCGGCGGTCAGCCCGCCCCTGATCAGGATGTCCCGGTTGAGCGCGGATCCGAGCGAGGCTTCCGGCCCCTCGCGGAGCAGCATCTCCGGCGTCGCGCCCTCCGGCTGCCGTACCGCAAGCGCCAGTGACGGCACCATGTCGGTGAACAAGTTCACCAGCAGCAGCTGGCGGGCGTTGAGCGGAGATCCTCCGGGCAGCAGCAGTCCGGTACCCAGGGTGAACACGATCTCGCCGAGATTACCGCCGAGCAGCATGGCGATCGCGTCCCGGACCGATGACCACATCGCCCGGCCCTCGACGATCGCGTCGATAAGCGTCTCGATCCGGTCGTCGGTCACGACGACGTCTGCTGCTTCCTTGGCCGCGTTGGTGCCCCGCTGCCCCAGCGCGACCCCGACGTCGGCGAGCCGGATCGCCGGCGCGTCGTTGGCGCCGTCACCGGTCACCGCGACAACGCGGCCGATCCGGCGTAGCGAGGCCACGATCCTGACCTTGTGGTCGGGGCTGACCCTGGCGAAGACCGCGGCCTGAGTGACGAGCTTGTCGAGCTCGCGGTCGGTGAGAGCGTCGAGCTCGGGGCCGGTGACCGCACGGCCGCCGTCGAGCAGGTCAAGCTCGGCGGCAATCGCCTCGGCCGTGCTCGGATGGTCACCGGTCAGCATCATCACGCCGACGTGAGCGGCCCGCAGCCCGCGGATCGCCGCCGCGGCGGTGTCCCTGACCGGGTCGGTGAGCGCGAGCAGCCCGCTGAAGCGCAGCCGCTCGATCCGGTCCTCGCGCAGGTCACGCCGACTCGACGCGTCCCGCTCGGCGACGGCAAGCACCCGGTAGCCGTCCCTGGCCAGCCGGTCGACCTCGCGCTCGATGGCGCGCCTGGCCCGCTGGTCGAGCTCCGTCGTCCGGCTGCCACGCCGCTGCTGCGTACACAGCGGCAGCACGATCTCCGGAGCCCCCTTGACGCACAGCACCTGGCCGGCCGGCGTACGGCCGAGCACGGCGTGGTAACCGCGGGACGGCTCGAACGGCAGCTCGCCGACCTGGTGCCAGTGCCCGGCACCGGCGTCCACGCCGACCCCGGCCTCGCGGGCCCCGGCCGCCACGGCCCGGTCGGTGGCGTGCGCGAGCGCCTCGCCGCTGCGGTGCTCGGGCGTCGCCCGCAGCCCGGCGGCGAGCACGAGCCTGCCGCTGCGCCGCAGCTCAGGCAGGGGCTGCGCGGTGCCCTTCGCGTCCGGCGTCCAGACCCGGTGCAGCCTGATCCGTCCCTGGGTCAGCGTGCCGGTCTTGTCGAAGCACAGCACGTCGACCCGGCCAAGCGCCTCGATCGTGCCGGGATTGCGGACCAGCGCGTTGCGCTGCGACAGTCGCCGGGCGGCTGCGTACTGGGCCGCCGTGGCGACGATCGGAAGTCCCTCGGGCACGGCGGCGACGGCCAGGCTGACCCCGGTGCCGAGGGTGTCGCGGAGCGGCCTGCCGCGCAGCAGGCCGCCGCCGATCAGCGCCGCGCCCGCGCCCAGCGTGACGGGCACGGTGATCTTCGTCAGCTCGCGCAGCCGCGCCTGCACGCCGCCAGGCCGGCGCTCGCCCTCGATGGCCTGCGCGCTCCGGCCGAGCTCGGTCGCCTGGCCGGTCGCCACCACCACCGCCGCGGCCTCGCCGGCCGCGACCGAGCTTCCGGCGTAGAGCATGCTGCGCCGCTCCGCGAGGTTCACCGCCCCCGTCGGGGCCGGGCTCTTGGGCACCAGCTGCGACTCTCCGGTCAGGCTGGCCTCGTCCACCTCCAGCCCGCGGGCCTGCAGGATCCGGCAGTCCGCGGGTACCGCGTCCCCGGCCTGGACGACGATCACGTCCCCGGCGACCAGCTGGTCGGCGGTGCTGAGTTCCTCGCCGGGACCGCGGCGGAGCCTGACCCGGACGGCGGACTCGTCGATCAGCCGGCGCAGCGCGTGGCCGACACTGACCCGCTGAGCGCCGCTGACGAGCGCGTTGGTGGCCATGAAGCTGCCGATCAGGACCGCGTCGGTGATCGAGCCCGCGACGGCGGCCAGTCCCGCGCCGCTGGCCAGCGCGGGAGTCAGCGGATTCGCGAGCTCCTCGAGCGAGGCGCGGATCAGGCCGGGCTCGTCCGTAGCGGCATCGGCCGGAGCGGCGGCCCGGCGGCGCCTGGCCTCGCCGGCGTCCAGTCCGTCCGCGCTGCTGGCCAGTCTCGCGAGCACGGCGCCCGCGTCGAGCGCGTGCCAGTCGGTCGTCTCGGCCGGCAGCGGCGGCGGTCTCCTGGCCAGCGTCATCGCCGACCAGACGCCGCTGGCCAGGGAGGCGAGCGCGGCGCCGTTGACGGCCAGCAGGGAGCGCGCCGACGCACCCGGCCGTGGGCCGGCCAGGGCGAGCAGGGCCCCGGCACCCGAGCCGTAGGCGGCGAACATGGCGGCCCGCCTGCTGGCCGCCCTGGCGGGCGGCACAGCCTGCAGGACGCGGCACGCCTCGGCCAGGTCAGCGCCGGTGATCAGGTCGGCTCCCCACGGCGGCCGGGAACCGCCCGCCACGCCGATGCCGACGTCGGCGGCGGCCAGCGCCTCGTGCTGGCGCGCGGTGACCACCGCGACGACCCGGCCCTCGGCCTGGAGCGCGCGCACCGAGGCGGCCATGGCGGTGCCGCCGACGACGACGCGGTCGACCGGCGCCCGCCGGCCAAGCCCGGCCCGGCCGGCCGCCACGACCAGCCCGATCGACCGTGCCGTCGCGATCAGCGGCCCGGCCA
>JADGPC010000002.1 GCA_017882645.1 Streptosporangiales bacterium
CGTGCTTGCGGCCGGCCTCGCCGTACGTGCCGACCACCCGGTCGATGAGCTGCTTCAGGCTCCACTCGCGCTGCGGGGTGCCGACCGCGCCCCGGAAGTACTTCGTGGTCACGATGTTGGCCGCGTTCACCGACCAGAAGTCGGGGAACTCCACGCCGTGCTGCTCGAAGTTGACCGAGCCGTCGCGCCAGTTCGTCATCACGACGTCGCGGCGCTCCCAGGTCACGTCGTCGTAAGGGTGCGTGCCCGCACGCGTGTAGACACGGCGGATCTGCAGGCCCTTCCGGCCGCCCTTGCCGTCCTGAGCTGCTGACCCGCTCGCCGTCTCGGTCATGTCATCCCCCTTCGGAATCACCGCTGATTCCACCACGAGCCCTTTCCGGCTCTTGTTCCGAATGATTGTCATTAGCCGTCCCGCTGTAACCGCCCTGCTAGGTCCCGTCTCCGCCTGCCGACTGCCAGGCGACCGCCTTGCCGTCATCACCCGTCCGCTCCTGGGCCGCCGGATCGCCGTCCAGCTCAGCGACTGCCGCCCGCCACTTCTCGTCGCGCTTGGCGCGCAACGCCGCGATTTCCGCCTCGAAGTCGTCCAGCGACTCGAACCCCCGGTACACCGACGCGAACCGGAGATACGCGACCTCGTCCAGCGCGCGGAGGGGCCCGAGGATGGCCAGGCCCACCTCGTGGGAGGGGACCTCGCCGAGTCCGCGAGACCTGATCGCCTCCTCGACGCGCTGAGCCAGGATCGCCAGCTGGTCCTCGGTGACCGGCCTGCCCTGGCAGGCCCGCCGGACACCGCTGACGATCTTGTCCCGGTTGAATGGCTCGGTAGCGCCGCTGCGCTTGCCGACCATGAGGATGACGGTCTCCTGGGTGGTGAACCGCCGCCCGCATTCCGGGCACGACCTGCGACGGCGGATCGCTGCGCCGTCGTCAGCTGTCCTGCTGTCGATCACCCTGCTGTCCGGATGCCGGCAGTACGGGCAGTACACGCGATCACCCCCTGCGGCCCGTTATGAATCAATTCCCTTGATCACAAGTTGTAGAAGAACTACAGCGTTGTAACTACTAGATATTGTGGTCCACCGACCTCAGAAGCGCAAGTCCTTCCGAGCTGGCGCTGGGCGGGACGACGGCGTGCCCAGCCCGGGAGCGGCCTCAGGGCCAGGTAGCCAGCGGTTTGGATGTCTGGCGCCGACGTCCAGCAGGCCGGACCGCCGGCGTGTCGCGCGACGGGGACGTCCGGGCCGGAGACTCATGGAGCCACGATCTCACCAGCCACCGACAGTCAGCCGGTGCCGCGACGCCGCGACCGCCTGCTCAGATCCGGTCGCTGCCGAAGGTGAACAGCGCGTCGGCGGGGTAACCGCCGGTCCGGTCCGGCGCCGCCCGGAGCCGCTGGACGCCCACGGCCGTCAGCCGGTCGGTGTCCAGCGCGTCGAACGCCACCTCGTCGAAGCCGTTGGCGGCGAACCACGCCCGCACCTGGGCAGTCAGGTCCGGCGGGCGTCGGTGCCTGGTCCAGATGACCGTCGCGCCGTCAGCGCACAGCGCGGCGGCCGCGTCGACCGTGCGCTTGATGTCGCTCTCGCTGACGTTGCCGAAGATGCCGCACAGCAGCAGCACGTCCGCGGGCAGCACGTCGGCGAAGCTGCTGACCAGGCCCGCATCCGCCTGGCGCACGTACACCCGCGTCAGGCCAGCCGCGGCGGCGTGCTCGGCCGCGACACCGGCGTTCGTGGTGTCTGCCTCGACCAGCAGCGCCCGGACATCCTCCCGGCGCGGATGACCAGGCAGTACGTCAAGGACGTCGCGGCCCTGACCTGCGCACAGGCTGACGATCTGGATCGGCCCGGGCCGGGCGCTCGCGATGGCCTCGGACAGGTGCGCGCGCACTCGTTCCAGCCGGATGCTCAGCGACGAGGCCGGATCGTCGTACTCCTGATGCCACGCCACCCAGTCTCTGCTCACCCGCTCATCCTGGCCCGGCCGGGAGCGCGGAGCCAGCCCGGCCTCAGCCGTTCTCGTCGGTTGCCAGGATCGGGGTCAGCATGAAAGGAATTATCGTGTCACTTGAGCCGCAACCGGGCGGCTGCGTGCCGCAACATCCTGAGAGAGGTAGTGCCGACCGTGAGATGGCAGGGCCCGGCCGGGTACTGGGTGAGCGACGAGCGCTCCCTTGTCGACGTTGACCTGGTGCACGGCTGGATGAGCCAGGAGAGCTACTGGGCGGCCGGCCGCCCGCGCGAGGTGACGGCCAGGTCGATCGAGCACTCGCTCGTGCTCGGGCTCTACACCGCCGAAGGCGAGCAGGTGGGCTTTGCCAGGTTCGTCACGGACCGCGCGACCTTCGCCTGGCTGTGCGATGTCTTCGTGGCCGCCGGGCACCGTGGCAGCGGCACGGGCAGCTTCCTGGTCCAGACGGCCATCGACCACCCCGACGTGGCCGATGTCAGGCAGCTCCTGATGGCTCATCCGGGCCGGAGCCTGTACCGGCGCCATGGGTTCGGCGACCTGCTCAGGCCGGAGCGCTGGATGGAACGCCCCGCGCCGCGAGGCGCGGCCACCTCCGCCGACGCAGCCGGGCGGCCGGGCGGCTCAGGTGGGCAGTGAGCTGGGCAGTTCGGCCTCACGCAGTTCGATCCAGCGCACTCGGCCGTTCGTTCCTCAGCCGGCTCGCCTAGGCCCTCCGTCGAGGCCGGCTCGTCTGTCGCAGGTAGCTGCCAGCCTCCGAGTCCGCTGCTGACTACGGCGAAGGCGGCGGCTGGCCCTGGCCACCGGCCGGCCCGCCGAAGACGGCCCGGAGCCGGTCCTGCTGCTGCACGGACAGGTCCGACCGGATCAGTTCCATCGGCTCGCCCTCGAACGTCCTGGCTACCGTATCGATGACGGCGTCGGAACTGAGCAGCACGAGCGCCGAGTTCCCCGGCGCCAGGTCGGTCTTGACGGACTCGATCATCGAGCTGTCGATGGTTCCCTTCTTGAGCTTGCTCACCAGCGAGGAGACCTTGCCCCCGCCCGTCACGTGCTCCTGGGCCGTCGGCGCATCCGCATACTGCGGCCAGCGGATCACGGCCACATCCTGCACGTCGATCAGATCCTGGGAATTCAGCTGCTTGAGCCGCAGTACCGCCTGATCGGCCCCCTCGGTACCCGTGAACCGCCATGCCGTGGTTGACATCGACACCACTCCTTCCCCCTGGCCCGTTCCGTTCCCCGGTGGCCGGTGCGCACACTCTCGATCGGCACGCGCCGGCTGCTCGACGAACCGCGTCGTCAAGTTCGAAGAACCTGCCGCGGAAGATACTCGGGCCGCCTTGCTGCAGCGCGCGGACGATAGCCAGGCACTCGTCCATCCGCCGGCCCCTGGTCGCCGGGCCGACCCCGCGCACCGAGATCTCCTGGCGGTCTTCCCCGCCCACCCCGACCCGGCACGGCACCATTCTGCCCGCCCCGGAAGGGCAGGCCCAGAGGCCGGGAATCGGGCCGGATACCGGGTCAGGTGCGTTCGCGACGGACCACGTCGGCTCAGCACCGCGCCCGGCGTCCCGCTCCTAGCTGCGCGGAACCCAGATCACCTGGCCAGCCTGGACGGACGTTCCGGCTAGCGCGTTGTCGTCGACGATCTCCTGGATGACGGCACGCGGATCGGCGTACGGGTCCGCTTTCGCGGCAATGCCCCAGAGTGTCTGGCCGGGGCGGACCACCACCCGCAGCATCGAGTGACTGGGTGGCCCGCCAGAGCGGACGTGGCTGGCCGCGTCCGCCTGCCCGGCCACCGCCAGCCAGATCAGCGCGGTCATCGCCGCGGCAACCATGGTGATCAGCACGCCGACGACGATCCGGCCGCGCCTGGTCAGCCGCATCGGCGTCGGGCCGGAGGTGGCCGGCCGGGAACGCGCCGCGCCGGACGTTGCCGCCGTCGTCCTGCTGGCCGCCGCCCGCGCCACGACCGTCCGCTCGGTGCGCGCGACTCGCCAGGTAGTCCGCTCGGAGCTCACCGTCCTGGCCAAGGTCTGCGACCTCGTCGACCTCGCGAACTGCTCGCTGCTCTCGATCGCCGGGGTACCAGCCCCGACGGACGGCCCGGCCTCAGCTGCGCCCTCGATCACGGACAGCGGCGGGCGATGCCGCCTCGGGTACGAGGTGCGGGACCGTAGAACGGTGATGTCCGGCCTGATCCTGGCGTCGAGCTTCGCCTCGGCCGCGCTGGTGATTCCCATTGCCCGCCTCCTCGTTACGAACGGCTGTTCGATAGTATCCCTGTTCGATCGTATTAACGTTCGATCGAACGAACATACGATCGTGTTTATATCGCAGGGGTCCGACACTTTTGCAGATCGGTCGAACAGATGTTTGATCTCGCCGGCTCGAACCACTAGCGTCGGCCTTGACACAAGCCACGAACCGGAGGCCCGAATGAGCGGCGACACAGAAGGCGGAGGGGCACGGGAAAGCCGGACTGCGCTCGGTGACGACCAGCCCGAGGACACCGACACCGACCGAAGCGGCGGCCGGCCGCGCGGCAAGCCAGGCCGGAAACCCAGGGGCAGCGTTCCCGTGCCCGTTCCTGACCTGCCCGACCAGCCCGATCCCGATCATGTGCTGACCTGGCGGCAGCGCAAGGTGCTTCAGGTCATCCGGGAGTCCGTGCAGCGCCGCGGCTATCCGCCTTCGATGCGCGAGATCGGCGAGGCCGTCGGGCTCACCAGCACGTCAAGCGTCTCCTACCAGCTCTCCACGCTGCAGAACAAGGGCTACCTGCGCCGCGACGCTGGCCGGCCGCGTACCGTCGAGGTGAGGCTGCCCGGGCACCCCGCGGTCCGGCCAGAACCTGGTTTCGATGACGACATGGCGATGGACATCACGTCCCAGGAGGCGGCCTACGTTCCGGTCGTGGGCCGGATCGCCGCCGGCGGCCCGATCCTGGCCGAGGAGTCGATCGAGGACATCTTCCCGCTCCCCCGGCAGCTGGTCGGCGAGGGCACCCTCTTCCTGCTCAAGGTCGTCGGCGACTCGATGATGAATGCCGGCATCATCGACGGCGACTGGGTCGTCGTCCGCCAGCAGCCAGTCGCGGAGAACGGCGACATCATCGCGGCCATGATCGACGGCGAGGCGACCGTGAAGACCTTCAAGCGCTCGGGCAACCACGTCTGGCTGATGCCGCACAACCCCGCCTACACGCCCATCCCCGGCGACGAGGCGGAGATTCTCGGCCGGGTCGTGGCGGTGCTGCGCCGGGTCTGAGATCGCCGGGCGGTCCCGGCATGCGTGATCGCCTCGCGCGCTTGCCTACTTCGCCGGGTGTATACCGGTTTGGTGATGCCGATGACCGCGTCCTGTACATCGGCCGTGCCACCTCGCTGCGCGGCCGGGTGGGTCCTACTGGTCCGACCTGCGCGAGCGAGACCACCTGGCGCCGATGGTGGCCAGGATCGAGCGCATCGGGGCCGTGGTCACAGATTCGGTACACGAGGCCGCCTGGCTGGAGCGCAACCTGCTCGAGGCCGCGCTGCCGCCCTGGAACCGGACTCCTGGCGGCCAGGAGACCGTGGTCTATATCCGGATGGACGAGCGGCCCGCGGCGCCCGGGCTCACGGTCGAGCACCTCGTCCTGCCCCGCGACGACGCGCGCTACTTCGGCCCGTACCTCGGCGGCCTGCGGACGCGGCAGGCAGCAAGTGCCCTGGGCCGGATCTTTCCGCTCTCCGCGACCGGCACCAGGCTGCGCGGCGCCCAGCTGGACATCGCGCGGGTGCGCGGCGGACCCGGCGCCGACGGGCGGGTTCTCGCCCGTCGGATCGCCGCCGTGCTCGAGCGCCAGCCCGCGGCCGTCGCTGCGGCCCGCGCCGCGCTGGAGCAGCTCCGCGACCAGGCGGCCGGGGCGCTAGCCTTCGAGCTGGCCGGCCGGCTGCAGGGCGAGATCCAGGCGCTTGACTGGACCACCAGCGCCCAGCGGGTCACGGCCATGGACGCCAGCGACTTCGACGCCGGCGGATGGTGCGACGGGATGCTCGTGTGCTTCGGAATACGCGGCGGGCGGCTCTGCCGGTGGTCACAGCGCAGCTGCAGCCGGGCCGGCGCCGCGCCGCAGCTGGCCGCGACGCCGGTGCCGTGGGCCAGGTTCGCCCGGCGCACGGCCGAGCTCGCCGCACGCGCCGTGACGCGTCGCGCGGCGCGTCAGGCGGCGCGGAGCGTGCTCCGTCTGGTCAGCGGCGGTCAGTCGGGAACCGGCACGATGTTCACCAGCTTGGGAGCCCGGACGATCACTTTCGCGACCTCCCGGCCGCCGAGCGCCCGGGCGATGCCGGGGGCAGCCAGCGCCCGCTCGCGCAGCTCGTCCTCGGAGATGCCGGGCGGCACCTCCAGCCGGTCACGTACCTTGCCGTTGACCTGGATGACGCAGGTGACCTCGTCCTCGACCAGCAGGGCCGGGTCGGCGGCCGGCCAGCCGGCCTTGGCGACCGACGGCTGGTGTCCCAGCAGCGCCCAGCTCTCCTCCGCGGTATACGGCGCGAACAGCGACAGCAGCACGGCCAGCGTCTCGGCCGCCTCCCGTACCGCCGGGTCCGCGGCGCCCGGGCCGGCGTCGATCGCCCGGCGAGAGGCGGTCGCCAGCTCCATCAGCCTGGCCACCGCGACGTTCAGCCTGGCGGACTCGATCAGCCGGGTGACCTCCTCGATAGTCTTATGCGTCACCTTGCGCAGCGCGATGTCGCCGCCCGATGCCGTTCCGCCAGGCGCCGACGCCGCGCCCGCCTCGGTGGCGATCCTGATGACCCGGCCAAGGAACTTGACCGAGGCCTCCGGACGTACGTCAGCCCAGTCGATGTCGTCCTCAGGCGGGCTGGCGAACAGCATCGTCAGCCGAATGGCGTCCACGCCGTGGGCGGCCAGCTGGGTGCCCAGGTCCACGCCATTGCCCAGCGACTTCGACATCGCCTTGCCCTGGTTGATCACCTGGCCCTGGTTGATCAGCCGCAGGAATGGCTCCTCGAAGTCGACCATGCCCATGTCGTGCAGGACCTTGGTGAAGAACCTGCTGTACAGCAGGTGCAAGATGGCGTGCTCGACACCGCCCACGTACAGGTCGGTCGGGCACCAGCGGCGGACCGACTCGATTTCGAACGGGCCGCCGGTGTAATCGGGCGAGCAGTAGCGCAGGAAGTACCAAGACGAGTCGACGAAGGTATCCATCGTGTCGGTGTCGCGCGTGGCCGGACCTGAGCATTTGGGACACTGCGTGTTCACCCAGTCGGTGGCCGCGGCCAGCGGCGAGACCCCCTTCGGCGCCAGGTCCTGGCCGCGCAGGTCGGGCAGCGTGACCGGCAGCTGGTCGTCGGGGACCGCAACCTCGCCGCAGGACTCGCAGTACACGATCGGAATCGGCGCGCCCCAGAACCGCTGCCTGGACACCAGCCAGTCGCGCAGCCGGTAGCTGACCGCTGACCGGCCCAGGCCCTTGTCGGTCAGGGTCGCCGTGATGGCGGCGATCGCCGCGGCCTTGCTCAGGCCGTCTAGGGGGCCGGAGTTGACCAGCGTCCCGTCGCCGGGCGTCGCCTGCCAGGTCTGGCCCGGATCGGGCAGGTCGGTCTGCACGACCACCCGGACCGGCAATCCGAACTCCTTCGCGAAGTCCAGGTCACGCTGGTCGTGCGCGGGCACGGCCATGATCGCGCCGGTTCCGTAGTCGGGCAGCACGTAGTCTGCAGCCCAGACGCCGATCTGCTCGCCGTTCACCGGGTTGACGGCGTACCGGCCCAGGAACACGCCGGTCTTGGGGCGATCGGCGGACTGGCGCTCGATGTCGGTCAGCTTGCGCACCTGAGCCAGGTACGCGTCCAGTTCCTCCTGACGCTCGGGAACGCACAGCTCAGCGGCCAGCGGTGAGTCGGCAGCCACCACGAAGAAGGTCGCACCGTACAGCGTGTCCGGCCTCGTCGTGAAAACGGTCACCGGCTCGTCGCGGCCCTCGATCGCGAACTGCACCTCGGCGCCCTCGCTGCGCCCGATCCAGTTGCGCTGCATCAGCAGGACGCGATCCGGCCAGCTGCTCTCCAGCGGTTCCATGTCGGCCAGCAGCCGGTCCGCGTACTCGGTGATCTTGAAGTACCACTGGGTCAGCACCCGCCGCACGACCTCGGTACCGCACCGCTCGCACCGGCCGTCGACCACCTGCTCGTTCGCCAGCACAGTCTGGTCCTTCGGGCACCAGTTGACGTGGCCGTCGCCCCGGTAGGCCAGGCCCCGCTCGTACAGGCGCAGGAACAGCCACTGGGTCCAGCGGTAGTACTCGGGGTCACAAGTGTGCAGCCGCCTGGTCCAGTCGAATGACAGCGCGTACCGGCGGAAGGAAGCGGCCTGGACCTCGATGTTCCGGTACGTCCAGTCGGCCGGATGAGAATTGCCCCTGATCGCGGCGTTCTCGGCGGGCAGGCCGAAGGCATCCCAGCCGATCGGGTGCAGGACATTGTGCCCGCGCTGGAAGTAGTAGCGCGCCATCGCATCGGCCACCGCGTACGCCTCGGCGTGACCCATGTGCAGATCGCCGGACGGGTAGGGAAACATGTCGAGCACGTAGCTGCGCGGCCGGGTGTCGGCGGGATCGTCGCTGGCCAGGAACACGTTCAATTCGTCCCACTTGGCCAGCCACTTCTCCTGGACCGACCGGGGATCCCACTTTTCCTGCCGGTCAGCTTTAGCTGCCTGCGGCTGGCCTGCGGCTACCGCCTCCGCGTTCTCAACGGATGTCATTGCGTCCTCGCGATTGGTTCGTCGGGTTGCACCGCCAGGGTCGACCCCGGTGGCTCCAAACAAAAAGCCCCCCGGTCACGAGGGGCAGCCGCGCCAACGAGCCTGGTGGTCGGCGCGGCTAA
>JADGPC010000187.1 GCA_017882645.1 Streptosporangiales bacterium
CCGGGCCGCCGCGTCGCGGGCGAGCTTGAAGGAGTCCCCGGTGACGTCGGCGAACCTGATCACCTCGTCCCGCTGGTAGTGGTGCCCGAGGACGAAGGCCCGGTCGCCAAGCGCGGCGCGGGCCAGCTCAGCGCGGCGCACCAGCGACGGGTCGGACGGCAGCGGCAGCTCGCCGGGGCAGGACACGCCGCGCTCGCTGCTGCGATCGGACCCGGTGCCCAGCACGAGCAGCGGCAGCTGACGGCCGCGCTCGCCGGTGCGGGCGGCCGGATCGGTGACGGTGAGCTGACTGGACGAGCTGGACATGGCGAGCCCCACTTCGCGTGACTTATCGTCGAACTGACGATACCACCAGGATACTCCCGCCGTTAGCGGTGAGTTCACCGCGGCCGCCCGGTTTATGGTCCATCCTGTCCGGATTGCGGCCAGGCGGGTGCTGTCGCCGTGGCCGGCCCGCCCGGGGAGAACGCCCGGCCAACGCGGAATGAGCGCGGCAGGCATATCGTTGGAACGCATGGACCACATGCAGCACCGGGACGTGCGGTGCCTTTGACCACGGGAGCTAACCAGATGACAGTTCAGGACGACATGACGGCTCAGGGCGTCCTCCTTACCGAGGTTGCGGCGACCAAGGTCAGCAACCTGCTGGCCCAGGAAGACCGTGATGACCTCCGGCTGCGGATCGCGGTCCAGCCCGGGGGTTGTTCTGGCCTGCGCTACCAGCTGTACTTCGACGAGCGCCAGATCGACGGCGATATCGTCAGCACCTTCAATGGCGTGGAGGTCGTGACCGACAAGATGAGCGGGCCGTACCTGAGCGGCGCCACCATCGACTTCGTGGACACGATCGAGAAGCAGGGGTTCACCATCGACAACCCCAACGCGGGCGGATCCTGCGCCTGCGGAGACTCCTTCCACTAGCTCCGGGTTTCATTAGCCTGGACCAGGCCGGCCGGCGCCGGGCAGGCGTCGGCCTGGTGCTGGCCATGCGGAACCCTCCGCGGCCGGCGGTACAGCCTGTAGCCTGAGAGCGAACTCGCAGACTGTGCACCCGTGCCGCCAGACGCTCACGAGGCCATGACCGGCCCGCGCTCCTAGCGGTTCCGCGTCGTCAGAAGGGCCGCCGTGCGCATAGCAGTAACCGGATCGATCGCGACCGACCACCTGATGACCTTCCCGGCCCGGTTCGTCGATCAGCTGATGCCCGACAAGCTCGACAAGATCGCGTTGTCCTTCCTGGTCGATACGCTCGTGATCCGGCGCGGCGGCGTGGCCGCCAACATCGCCTTCGGGCTCGGCTGCCTGGGCCTGCGGCCGCTCCTCGTCGGCACCGCGGGGCAGAGTGACTTCGCCGACTACCGTGAGTGGCTGGAACGCCATGGCGTCGACACGAAGGGGGTCCGGGAGTCGGCCCAGCACCACACGGCCAGGTACATCGGCACCACCGACGTGGACATGAACCAGATCGCCTCCTTCTATCCCGGCGCGATGACGGAGGACCGGGAGATCGACCTGGCCGACCTGGCCGGCGACGTCGAACTCGTCCTGATCGGCGCCAGCGATCCTGACGCGATGCTCGCGTTCACCAAGCAGTGCATCCAGAATCAGATCCCGTTCGCGGCCGACACCTCCTGGCAGCTCGCCCGCCTGGACGGCGAGCAGGTCAGGACGCTGCTGACCGGTGCCGAGTACCTGTTCTGCAACGAGTACGAGGCGACTCTCACCGAGCACAAGACCGGCTGGTCGACGGCGGATCTCAACGACCGGGTGGGCGTCAGGGTCACGACGCTTGGCGGGCACGGCGCCAGGATCGACCGGGCGGGGCATGCGCCGATCCTGGTTCCGGCCGTGCCCGGCGTCGAGCCGCGAGAGCCGACCGGCGCGGGAGACGCGTTCCGCGCCGGATTCCTGGCCGCCGTGTCCTGGGGCCTGAGTCTGGAGCGTGCGGCACAGCTGGGCAACATCGTCGCCGTCCATGCGCTGGAGACCACGGGCACGCAGGAGTACCAGATTCAGCCTGAGCCGCTGACCAGGCGGTTCGCCGTCGCCTACGGTGAGGTGGCGGCCGCCGACATCGCCAGGAACTTCATCTAGGCACCCTGGCCGGCTGCGCGCTCAGTAGCTGCGCCGGATCAGGAAGGCCCAGCCGCCGTCGGCAAGATCGGCATAGCCGACAAAGTCGTGAGACTTCAGGCCGCACCAGGCCGGAACGTCAGTCTTGGCGGCCGGATCATCGGCCAGTACCTGCACGATCTGGCCGACCGCGACCTCGCCGATCCGCTCAGCCAGCAGGATGATCGGGATCGGGCACTTCCTGCCCAGCGCGTCGATGCTCAGCGCGGGAGCCTGCGTGGCGCCTGGCAGGTCCGCGTGCGGCGGGGGATTCACTTCTCACCTCTCGCGGTTCGGGCTCGGTCTGCTAACTCCACGGGGGCACACGTTATCGGGCCTGCTGCGGCTGGGCCGCCGTGCCACGCAGGCGGCTGACGATCTCAGGGAGCACGGCGAGGAAGTCTGTCACCGATTCGCCCGTCGTGCCGCGCGGCAGCGAGACCCGCACGTTGCCGTGGGTGATGGCCCCCATCGCGGCCAGCACATGACTGGGCTGCTGCGTGTCGGTGGCGCAGGCGCTGCCGGATGACACCGAGAACCCGGCCTTGTCGAGCTCGATGACCAGGGCCTCGCCGTCGATGTAGAGGCAGGAGAAGGTGACGATGTGCGGCAGCGAGCCTGCGCCGTCGCCGTGCACCACGCAGTCCGGTACGAGCGTCTTGAGCTGATCCCTGATCTGCCCGGTCAGCAGGCGGAGCGCGATATCCGCCTCGTCGCGGTCCGCCTCGAACGCCTCGAGGGCCGCGGCGGCCGACATGATGGCGGGCAGGTTGGGGAAGCCGGGCACCCGGTGTCCCTCGCGGTTGCCCGCGGGCATCGGTGACCGCCAGCGGACCGACTTGCGGATCACCATCACGCCGACGCCGGGCGGCCCGCCCCACTTGTGGCCGCTCGCCGCCAGCATCGACCACTCGGCAGGCAGCGGCACTCGGCCGACCGAGGCGGCCGCGTCGACGAACAGCGGCACCCTGGCGGCCTTGCACTCGGTCGCGACCTCCTCGACCGGCTGCACGGTCCCGACCTCGGGATTGGCCGACTGGAGGCAGGCGAGAACGGTACGGTCCCGGCGGATGGCATCAGTGAAGGCGGCCACGTCCGCACGCCCGTCGGCACCTACCTCGCCGATCGTGACCTGGCTGCCGGACTGCTCCAGCTCGGCCGCGGCATTGAGCACGCTGGAGTGCTCAACCGCGCTGACCACGATGTGGCCTGGCCCGCGGGTAGCCGACAGACGGGCCCGGACGGCCCCGAGCATGGCGAGCTGGACCGCCTGGGTACCCGAGCTGGTGAAGGCCAGCTCGTCCGCACGGCAGCGCAGCGCGCCCGCCACCCGCTCCCTGGCCTGATCGAGCAGGAGGCTGGCCCGGCGCCCCTCCCGGTGCAGCCGGACCGGATCCGCCCAGCCGTCGTCGAGCGCTGCGAGCAGCGCATCGCGCGCCGCGGGCGATATCGGCTCGGCGGACGCGGCATCGAAGTACGCCATAGTCCGACCCTACGGCGCTGAGCAGGCGCTCGCGTGCCGCCCCCCGGCTCTGCCCGCGGGGTGCCGCCCGCCCGGCTGACCGGCTCATCACTATCTGGCGGGGGTCCCGGGCAATCGGAGGCGATGGCGTTGTACTGTTTGCACGACAGCCTGTAGGACAGGCCTCGGACAGGCACGGGAAAACAGCGCGCTGCCGCTGGAAAGGCAATCTGTGAGTCCCATCCGCAGTACCCCACGCCACGAGGGGAGCCCGCCACGGCTACGGCGCTGGGCGCCGCGCGCCGCGCTACTGCTCGGCCTGGTGATCGTCACGACCGGCTGCCAGTCCAACGCCTTTACCCGGGAGGGCCTGCTGGTTCCCGTGACCAAGCAGGGCCAGGTCATCCTGTCCATGTGGCAGGGTTCCTGGCTCGCGGCCTGGACCGTCGGGATCATCGTCTGGGGCGGCATCCTGTGGGCGATCATCTTCCACCGCAAGCGCGGCGACCAGCTTCCGCGCCAGGTCCGCTACAACCTGCCGATCGAGATCCTGTACACGGTGCTGCCGTTCATCATGGTCGGCGTGCTGTTCTTCTTCACGGCCAGGAACGAGAACTACATCGGCAAGAACCCGTCGAATCCCGACGTCACGGTCCACGTGATCGGCGAGCAGTGGCACTGGCAGTTCATCTACCCGCAGTACTCGACCGCCTCCGGCCAGGCGGTGACGGAAGACGGCAGCCAGTGGCGCCCCGGCCTGCCGTCCAGCCAGCTGCCGCTGCTGGTTATCCCAACGAACGAGACCGTGCAGTTCAATCTCACGTCGATTGACGTGATCCACGCGTTCTGGATCGCGCCGTTCGAGTTCAAGCGGGATGTGATTCCCGGCTACGCGAACCGGTTCACGGTCACGCCGATCAGGACGGGTACCTTCATCGGCCGCTGCTCGGAGCTCTGCGGCGTCTACCACAGCCGTATGCTCTTCAGGGTCAAGATCGTGACACCGGCCCAGTTCCGGGTGTGGATCCACGCGCAGCAGGCGCGGCAGAGTTCTCCTGGGGGTGCTCAGTGACCGCCGTCAAGCCATCCGAGCCGACGGCATACGCCGCGCCGGGCAGCTACCGCAAGGGCTCGATCCTCGCTGACTGGCTGTCTTCGACCGACCACAAGATAATCGGTCACCTGTACCTGATCACCTCGTTCGGTTTCTTCCTGATCGGCGGCCTGATGGCGCTGATCATCCGCTCCCAGTTGTTCGAGCCGAACCTGAGCCTGGTCTCTGACCAGCAGTACAACGAGCTGTTCACCATGCACGGCACGATCATGCTGCTGCTGTTCGCGACGCCGCTCTTCGTCGGGTTCGCGAACGAGATCATGCCGCTGCAGATCGGCGCCCCGGACGTGGCGTTCCCGCGGCTGAACCTGCTCAGCTACTACATGTTCGTGTTCGGCGGCCTGATCCTGCTGCTCAGCTTCCTGACCCCGGGCGGCGCGGCGGCGTTCGGCTGGTACGCCTACTCGCCGCTGACCAGCATGACCTACTCGCCCGGCGTCGGTGCCGACATGTGGATCATGGGACTGACGCTCAGCGGCCTCGGGACGATCCTGAGCGGCGTCAACTTCGTCACCACGATCTTCTGCATGCGCGCGCCCGGCATGACCATGTTCCGGATGCCGATGTTCACCTGGAACATCCTGCTGACGTCGATCCTGGTGCTGCTCGCCTTCCCGGTGCTCGCCGCCGCGCTGCTCGTGCTGGAGATCGACCGCAAGTTCGGCGCCCAGGTGTTCAGCGCGAACAGCGGCGGCGCGATCTTGTGGCAGCACCTGTTCTGGTTCTTCGGCCATCCCGAGGTCTATATCGTGGCGCTGCCGTTCTTCGGCATCGCCACCGAGATCCTGCCGGTCTTCAGCCGCAAGCCGCTGTTCGGCTACAAGGGCCTGATCGCCGCCACCATCGCGATCGCTGGCCTGTCGATGACCGTGTGGGCGCACCACATGTTCACCACCGGCGCTGTCCTGCTGCCGTTCTTCTCCTTCATGACCTACCTGATCGCCGTGCCGACCGGCGTGAAATTCTTCAACTGGCTGGGCACGATCTGGCGAGGTCAGCTGACGTTCGAGACGCCGATGCTGTTCATTCTCGGCTTCATGATTGTCTTCCTGTTCGGTGGCCTGACCGGGGTCATCCTCGCCTCGCCGCCGCTGGACTTCCCGGTCAGCGACTCCTATTTCGTGGTCGCGCACTTCCACTACGTCTTGTTCGGCACCGTCGTGTTCTGCATGTTCGGCGGCTTCTACTTCTGGTGGCCGAAGTTCACCGGCAAGATGCTGGACGACACGCTCGGCAAGTGGCACTTCTGGTTCGTCTTCATCGGGTTCAACACGACCTTCCTGGTCCAGCACTGGCTCGGCGTCATGGGCCAGCCCAGGCGTACCGCCAACTACCCGCTGCTGCCGCACCTCGCCACGACGCTGAACCAGATCTCGACGGTCGGTGCCTTCACCCTCGGCGTCTCCAACCTGTTCTTCTTCTACAACGTGTACAAGACGTGGAAGCACGGCGAGCGAGTCGTCGATGACGATCCATGGGGCTTCGCCAACTCGCTGGAATGGGCCACCTCGTGCCCGCCGCCACGGCATAACTTCACCGCGATCCCGCGGATCAGGTCCGAGCGCCCGGCATTCGACCTGCACCATCCGGAGGTGCGAGCAGGCCGTGACCCCGGGGAGCGGCAGGCGATCGGGGCGAGTCACTGATGGTCACGGCGACAACGGCAGGGGTACCGGCATGAGGGTCGAAGGCTGGCTTTTCCTTGGCTGCGCGATCTTCTTCGGCGTCGCCGACATCTTCTACTGGAACCTGGCCTACGACCCGACCGGCGGCACCGCCCTCGCACTCGCGGTCGGCCTTGCCTTCCTGACCGGTTTCTACGTCCTGTTCACCGGCCGACGGCTGCCGAGACGGCCGGAGGACGACAACGCAGGCGAGATCGAGCAGGGGACCGGCGAGCTGGGCTTCTTCAGCCCGCACAGCTGGTGGCCGCTGTTCGTCGGCCTGGCCGCCGCGACCGCCGC
>JADGPC010000188.1 GCA_017882645.1 Streptosporangiales bacterium
CCGCCGCGGCCTGGCGCGCGCTGGGTCCTGGCGGCCCGGGCAGGCGCCAGCCACCGGGCGCGGCGCCAGGAGCACGGTCCGGTCCGCGCAGCAGGCGCCAGGCCGCCAGTCCGACGCCAGCCCACGGAAGGCCGAGCACGATCACGACGAGCAGCAGGCCGGGCCCGAGATTGGGGATCATCCAGTACAGGGCCATCAGCAGGTAGCCCGCGCCGAACCACCAGCCGCGGATCGCAGCCTCCCGGCCAGTCGGCGCGGCCCGCAGCAGCAGCAGCCCGGGCACCAGGCCGCACCAGGCCGCGAACTCCAGGTTGAGCGAGGGGAAGGCCAGCACGGGCACGGCGCCAGTCAGCAACGCGGCATACCTGGCCGGTCGGGTGAAACTACGCAAAAGGGCTGCGCCCCGCCTGCGACGGCCGGTCTGGCCGGAGTCGGCTGTGCCGCTGTCCGCCTGGCTGGAGCCGGCTATGCCGCCATCCGCCTGGCCGGGCATGGTCAACGCGGCGACAGAACGCAGAACTCGTTGCCCTCAGGGTCAGCGAGCACTTCCCAGGACACCTGGCCCTGGCCGATGTCGATGGGCGCCGCACCCAACTCGGCCAGGCGACGGGCCTCGGCTCGCACGTCACCGTCCGGCAGCGGCGCGACGTCGACGTGCAGGCGGTTCTTCACCGTCTTGGCGTCTGGCACCCGCAGCAGCTCAAGGTACGGGCCCGTGTCGGCGGGGGCGCGCAGGGACGCGAAGTCCGGGTCGGTCTCGTGCGGTATCCAGCCCGACGCAGCGGCCCAGAACCTGGCCGTCGCCTCCGGGCTCGCGCTGTCGATCACGATCGCGGCAACCGGGCTGGCGTCGAGGTAGACCGGCCGCGGCTCGAGAACGCAGAACTCGTTGCCTTCCGGGTCGGCGAGAACCTCCCACGGCACCTGGCCCTGCCCGATGTCGAGGCGGACGGCCCCCAGCCCGAGCAGCCGCTCCACCTCCGCCGCCTGGTGCGCAGCAGAGGTCGTCGACAGATCCAGGTGGACCCGGTTCTTGGTCGTCTTCGGCTCCCTGACCGGGACGAAGACCAGCGGCAGCGCCTCAGGTCCCGGGTAGTCGAACCCGGCCGGCCAGATCTCAGCCTCGTCCGGCTCGTCCGCGGCCACGACCCAGCCCAGGGCAGCGGCCCAGAAGGCGGCCAGCCGGGACGGGTCGGCGGCATCGACAACGACGTGTACGGCGCGAGTAGGCATGCACGTCAACCTGGCACGCCGGCCGCTCGCAGGCAACCTGGCGGACTGGCGGCCAGGGCACCGGATGCGGCGCGCCGCCGGGCGCGCGGTTCAGCGGGCACGCCGCCGCCGCCAGGCACGGCCGACTGCCCACAGCAGGGCGATCCCGGTCATCGCGATGATGGCCAGCTCGGGCCAGTTTCCGGCCCGGTCGGCCGGGGTCAGCGCCGACCTGAGCGGCACCCGCGCCTCGAGCGCGATTCGCTGCCAGGTCCGGCTCCTGGTCAGAATCGAGCCGTCAGGTCCGATGATCGCGCTGATCCCGGTGGTCGAGGCGACCGCCACGGCGCGGCCGGTCGTGATCGCGTCCATCCGCGCCATCTCCAGTTGCTGTCCCGTCTCGCCCATCTGGCCGTCGACCTCGAAGTCCGCGTCGTTGGTCTGCACCGTCAGCAGGTTGGCCCCGGCCAGTACTTCGGACCTGACCAGGTTGTCGAACCCGACCTCGTAGCAGATGACGTCGCCGAGCCTGACCCGGCCGACGTGGAAGACCACAGCGCGGTGCCCGGGCGTGAAATTCGTGGGCTGGAGCGACGGAAGGGACGTGAACATGTCGAGCAGCCCGCGCAGCGGTATCACTTCGCCGAAGGGCACCAGCTGGCGCTTGACGTACTCCTGGACCGGCCCGCGGCCAGGCAGCCAGAGCTCGCCGGCGTTGCGCAGCGGATAGTCGAGCACCGCGCCGACCAGGACCGGCCTGCCGATGGCGTCGACCGCCAGCGCGATGCTCCGGTAGGTAGCCGGCGACAGCCTCGGGTCGATGTCGGTGGAATTCTCCGGCCAGATCACCATCGCGGGAACAGGGCGCCGGCCCGCGGCAATCTTGCGGGCCAGCGCGATCGTGGCGGCCGCGTGGTTGGCCGTGACCCTGGTCGCGCGAAGCTGGTTGGGCAGGTTCCTGGCATGCGGCACATCGCCCTGCACGGTGGCGATGACGGCGGTCGGCCCCGGCCCGGACGGCGGAGCCCAGAGCAGGTTGCCGGCCAGCGCGACGATGGCGGCGAGCCCGGCGACAATCGCGGCTATACCGACCGCGCGCGAGCGCAGGCCTCTGGCGCGCGGGCCTCCGGCGGCCGGATCGCCGGCGCGCTTCCCGAGGGCGGCCAGCAGCGTGACAGCCAGATACGCGATGCTCGCACCAGCCAGCGCGACCAGGAAGGTGAGCAGCGGCGGCCCGCCGATCGCCGCCCAGCCGGCCGTGGGCGCGGCGGCCTGGCTCATCGCCAGCCGTCCCCACGGGAATCCGCCCCAGGGGAACCGGTCGTGCACGCCCTCCTCCAGCACCCACCAGCCCGCCACGGCCAGCGGCCAGGCGCGCAGCCGCAACAGCGGCGGGAGGGCGAGGGCCAGCACCGCGAAGATGACTGACTCCACCACGGTCAGCGTGACCCAGGCGTACCAGGCCACATTGACCAGCCACGACAGCAGCGCGAGGAAGAACACAGCGCCGCAGGTCAGCCCGGCGGCGAAGGTGGCGAGGCGGCCCTTGCCCCATACGGCGAGAGTCAGCAGCGCCGGGCCTGCTATGGCCAGCGGCCAGAACCCGACCGGCGGGAACGCGCCGGCCAGGGCCAGGCCGGCGGCGAAGGCCGCGGCCAGGGACCACCAGCGGCCCAGGCCCGCCCAGGCAACGGTCGCGTCAGCGGTCGCAGTCTGGCCTGCCGCGGGCATGCTCTGGCCTGGCGAGGGCGCGGTCTGGCCTGCGCCGGGCGCGCTGGCCGGCGCGGCCTGGTCGCGCGGCGGCTCCTGCGCCAGGCCGTTCGCGGATGGACTCGCCGCCTGATCGAGCGGCGGCGCTGGCGGCGGCTGGCCCGGATCGGCTGGCTGGCCCGAGCGCGCGGCCGCCCGGCTGTCGTACAACAGGTACTCCGGCTGGTTGGTTGCGGAAATAATGTTCAGTTGCTGCGAGCGTAGCCGCGCGAGCAGGCGCGGAATAACGCACGCGCCCGGCGAGTATGAGTTGGAGGGACGAAAGGAAGGAGCGATCGGGTGAGCCGACGCGGATGGGTCATGTTCGCGGCGATGAGCGTGATCTGGGGCGTGCCGTACCTTCTGATCAAGGTCGCGGTCGGCGGCGTACCCGTTCCCGTCCTGGTCCTGGCCCGGGTCAGCCTGGGCGCCGCGCTGCTGCTGCCGATCGCTCTGCGACGCAGGCAGTTCGCCGCGATCCGGCCCGTCTGGCCATGGCTGGCTATCTTCGCGGTGGTCGAGATCATCCTGCCGTGGTTCGCGCTCTCCGAGGCTGAGCGCGGGATCAGCAGCTCGCTGACCGGCCTGCTGGTGGCCTCCGTGCCGATCATCATCGCCGTGCTGAGCCTGTTCCTGCGGGGCGGCGACCGGCTCAGCCCGATCAGGTGGGCCGGGCTGCTGGTCGGTCTCGCCGGAGTCGCCCTGCTCGCGGGCCCGAACCTGATCGGATCGGGCGCGACCAGTGGCACCGCCCGGTCGGTCGCCGAAGTCCTCTTCGTCGCGCTCTGCTACGCGACCGGGCCGCTGATCGCGACCCGGAAGCTGACCGATGTCCCGCCGGTCGCGATGACGGCCGCGTGCCTGGTCCTGGCTTCGGTGGTGTACGCGCCGCTGGCCGCGCTGAACTGGCCGTCGGCGGTTCCCCCGGCGAAGGTGCTGCTCGCGCTCGCGGCGCTGGCCGTGATCTGCACGGCGGCCGCCTTCCTGATCTTCTTCCGGCTGATCGCCGAGGTGGGACCGGCCAGGGCCAGCGTCATTACCTACATCAACCCGGCGATCGCCGTATCCCTTGGCGTGCTCGTGCTCGGCGAGCACGTGACGCCGGTCATGCTGGGTGCGTTCGCGACGATCCTGGCCGGTTCCGTGCTGGCGACCAGGCGCGGGCGCCGTCCGGCAGCCGGGCCGGCGACAGGGCCAGAGCCGGAGGAACTGGCGCCTGTTTCGGTGCCCGTGGCTGAAACCCAGTAATGGCCGGGGATTCTCGGTCGCGGATGCCGAGATTCATCCGCGATCGTGAAAGGCATTGTTTGCCGCGCCGCTAGACTCGCGAAGGTGATTGACCTCAAGGCGGCACGACAGGATCCGGACGGCTTCCGGGCCGCTCTCGCCAGGCGCGAGGCGGAAAAGGACTTCGACGAGCTGCTGGCGGCTGACGCCCGCTGGCGCGAGGCCACCGAGCACGCCGAGTCCCTGCGGGCCGAGCAGAAGAGAGCTTCCAAGGGGAAGCCAGGTCCCGACGAGCTCGCGCAGCTGAAGGAGCTCTCGGCCAGGATCGAGATGGCCATGCGGCAGCAGGCCGACGCCGCGCAGTACCGGGACGAGATACTCGCCCGGATCCCCAACCTGCCTGACCCGACGGCCGCCGACGGGATGGACGAGGAAGACGCGCAGCTCGTGCGGACCTGGGGCCAGCCCCCTGAGTTCGGCTTCGAGCCGAAGGATCATCTGGAGCTCGGGTCGGCGCGCGGGTGGATCGACATGGCCAGGGGCGCGCGGCTGTCCGGCTCGCGGTTCGCGTACCGGATCGGCGATGTCGCGGTCACTGAGATGGCGCTCTACCAGTTCGTCCTGGCCAAGCTGCGCGGCCAGGGGTTCCTGACCGTGCTGCCGCCCATCCTGGTCGGTGAGCGGGCCATGTACGGCACCGGTTTCCTGCCGACGGAAGAGTCCAATCTGTACCGGCTGGAGCGGGACGACCTGTACCTGACCGGAACGTCGGAGGTGGCCCTGGCCGGGATCCACACCGACGAGCGGCTGGAAGAGGATGAGCTGCCTGCCAAGTACGCGGGATTCACCACGAACTTCAGGCGCGAGGCCGGCGCGGCGGGCAAGGACACCAGGGGCATGTTCCGGGTGCACCAGTTCGACAAGGTCGAGATGTACGTCTTCTGCGCGCCCGAGCAGTCGAAGCAGATCCACGAGGAACTCCTCGCTCATGAGGAGGAGATCGCGCAGGAACTGGGGCTGCCTTACCGGGTCATGAACATCTCGGTCGGCGACCTGGGCGCGCCGGCGGCCAAGAAGTACGACATCGAGGCGTGGTTCCCGACTCAGCAGCGGTACCGGGAGATCACGTCCTGCTCCAACACGACCGACTATCAGGCCAGGCGGCTGAACATCAAGTTCCGCCGCGACGGCAAGCTCGAGTTCGTGCACACGCTGAACGGCACGGGCGCGACCGCGCGGGCGCTGCTGTCGATCATGGAGAACTTCCAGGACGAGGGCGGCAAGATCGCCGTTCCCGAGGCCCTGAGGCAGTTCGGCGCGCCGACCTCGATCGGCCGGCTCTGACGGCGCGCCCCGGGCGATCTCAGCCGGCCGCTTCTGAGGTGCCCGGGCAGAGCCTAAAGAGCCCTTAAGCCGACGGTCCTGCCCGGGCCCGGGCAGCTTCAGGTGGCCGACTCTGGCCGCCGCCTGCCGGACACCAGCCCTGCCTCGGCTACGACCGACGTTGCCGTAATCGCGGTGAACCCGGCGCTGGCGAACATGTTCGTCCACGCGGTGATCGAGACCGGGCGCTCCTGCACCCGCACGATGTACCGGTAGCTGTTCTTGGCGATCCGCCACCAGCCGCCGATGCCCTTCTTCGCCAGCGCGCTGACCTTCGACCTGATGATGGCGCGGTCCTGGCTGGTCCCGCCCCGGCCGAACATCATGTCGGCGACGACCAGCGTGCCGCCCGGGCGCAGCCACTGGTAGGCGGCCGACACGACCCGGCTCTTGTCCGCGTCGCGCAGGTGGTGCAGGGCGTAGCTGGTGACGACGAGATCGACGCTCCCGGCGGGCAGCGAGAGATTCTCGATGGGAATGACCAGGCCCTCGACGTTGCCGATGGCGCGCTCGCGAGCGTTCGCCTGCAGCCGCCCGACCATCGCCGCGCTGACATCGATCGCGAGGACGCGAGCGCCACGCTCGGCGAGCGGCAGGCTGAGCTGGCCGGTGCCGCAGCCGAGATCGACGACCTGATCTCCCGGCTGCGGGCTGACCGCGGCGAGCACGGCCGCCGTGACTTTCTCTAGCCCGCTTGGCGTGTGGTGGTCCCAGGAATTCACCCGGCGCGACCAGATTCGCCGCTGACGGCGCACCGTGCTGCCGGTGGCCAGGCGGCCGAGCCGGCTAGCTGAATCGAGCCCGGTAATTTGCTCAGGCGCGGACGACGGGTAATTCCCTTGCTTCCCGTTTGCAATATCATTGCCGGACGTTTTATAATTTCTCACGTTGGAATCGGTCACGCGGCCACGCTAGCAACGGGATTACTAAGGAGCCGCCTGGCAGCACTTCAGATCCCGTTAAGAATCCGGCAATTTCTCCCGGGGCTACTCGCCGGGGGCCGCCTGCGCGGGCACCGAGGGCCGCCTGCCGGACACCAGGCCGGCCTCGTTGACGATCGAGTACGCGGTGATGCCGGTGAAACCCGCCCTGGCGAACATCGCCGTCCACGCGCTGATCGACACCGGGTGGTCCTTCACCCGGACCAGGTACCGGCAGCTGTTCTTCGCGATCCGCCACCAGCCGCCGACGCCTTTATGGGCCAGCGAGCGGACCTTCGACCTGATGATCGCGCGGTCCTGACTAGAGGTGCCGCGGCCGAACATCATGTCCGCGACGATGAACGTTCCGCCCGGTCGCAGCCAGTGGTAGGCGGCGGCGACGAGCCGCTGCTTGTCGGCGTCACGCAGCCGGTGCAGGGCGTAGCTGGTCACGATCAGGTCCGCGCTCTTGGCTGGCAGCGACAGGCAGTCGATCGGCCTGGCCAGGACCTCAAGCCCGGTCAGCGAGCGTTCCCGCGCGGTCGTCTCGAGCCTGCGCACGGCGGCCTGGTTCCCGTCGACCGCCAGCACCCGGGCGCCACGCTCGGCGAGCCGGAGACTGACCCGGCCGGCGCCGCAGCCGAGATCGACGATCCGGTCGCCGGGCCGCGCACGGGCCGCGGCAACGACCGCCGCGGTCACTTTTTCCAGCCCGCTCGAATAATTTGCGCCTTTGTTATCTAGGGCGTCATTATTGGCGGCTTTGTGGCTGGTCAGCTCGGAATCTGTCACAGAACAAGGCTAACAACATAAGTGCTGAACAGGCAGCCGGGCGCAAGAGATCCTGGTAAGAAATGGGCCGGTCATGTGACCGCATTAAACATTATTAGCTCGAATAACCGAATTATGAGTCAAGGCTCGCCGCGCAGTGGCGCGTGCGGGCGTCGCGCGAGGTCCTAACGACAGGCGGGTTCCGATGAGCAGCGAGTTGTGCAGGTCGGGCAGGACGATCTCGGTCGAGACCAGCCGCGGATTGCCGAAGAAGAAGGCCCGCTTCACATCGCTCGTCCGCAGCGGCGAGTCGGCCGGGAGCGAGGCCACCGGCTTCACATCGTCCATTACGAGCTGGCTGCCCACCCGCAGCAGGTCGACGAGCGAGGAGTACGCCATGTGATCGGGCCGGGCGCCGTCGGCGAACAGCAGGTCGAACGGGGCATGCGACGGGATCAGTTCCCTGGCATCGCCGGCGAGCACCATGATCCGGCCGTCGCTGCCCAGCAGCCTGCCCGCATGCGCGGCCCTGTCCTCGTCGATCTCCACCGTGACCAGCGTGCAGTCGGCCGGCATCGAACTGGCCATCCAGGCGCTCCCGACGCCGACGCCGGTGCCGATCTCGCCAATGCGGCCCGCGTAGCAGCCGGCCGCCAGCACGGCCAGAATGCGGCCGACTCCGGGCAGGCAGCACGACGGGGTCGCGCTGTCCGGGCCAGCCTCCTCCCGCGTGAGGGCAAAGCCGACCTGGCGCGCGAGCGCGTTCGCCTGAACCACCAGAGGCGGGAACTCTTCCATGGTCAGACCTCTCGCCGACCGGCGCGCCGACCAGGCTGCTCGGGCAGCAGTCGTAGCTGGCGCGGAGCGTCGATCGATCCGGCTATTCGCGGCAGGCTATCAAAATGGACGCTCCGGAAAGAAGTGTTGTCTACGCGTACTATGCGCGCGATCGCGATCGCGATCGCTTGGATGCCGCGGTGGTGGCGGACATCGGGCCGCAGCTCCTGGCCACCGCTATCCGCCCGGCCGGTTCCCCGCGCGCCGGGCAGGAAAGAATGGGGGGGCAGGCTCGTAGCGGCCGGACGGGGGAGAGCTGCCGTGGAGCGGTTGAGCACGCTTGACGCAGGCTTCTACTTCGTCGAGCACCAGAACGTACCCATGCACATCGGGTCGCTGGCGGTCTTCGACGGCCCGGCGCCCGCGCCCGAGGAGCTGGTCGCCCTGTATGCGGCGAAGCTGCCGCTCGTGCGCCGGTACCGCCAGGTCGTGCGGACGCTGCCCGTGCCAGTGTTCCGGCCGTACTGGTCCGACGACCAGGACTTCGACCTCGGCTATCACCTGCGGCACGCGGCGGTTCCGCCACCAGGCGGCCCTGAGCAGCTCAGGCAGATGTCGGCGCGGATCTTCGCTCAGCGGCTCGACCGGGACCGGCCGCTGTGGGAGGCGTGGTTCCTCGAGGGAATCAAGGGCGGCCGCTGGGCGATCTTGTCCAAGGTGCATCACTGCATGGTGGACGGCATCGGCGGCGCTGACCTGATGGCCGCGCTGTTCGAGGCAGTGCCCGACCCGGTGCCGCCCGAGCCGGCGTCCTGGGCGCCACGGCCGGGGCCATCGGCCGCCGAAGTGATCGCCGGCGGCGTGGTCGACACGGTCAGCTGGCCGCTGCAGCAGCTCGCCGGCCTGCCCGGCTTCCTGCTCCGCCGCCTGCCGACCCCCGGCGAGCTGCTGCAGTTCGGCCGCGGGCTGACCGGCAGCGCGCGCCGGCTGGCCGTCCCGTCGGCCTCGTCGCTGAACGGCCCGATCGGCCCGCACCGGCGGTGGACATGGACCACGGCCAGCCTGACCCAGGTCAAGAAGATCCGCCGGGCGCGGAACGTCACCGTCAACGACGTGGTGCTCGCCGTCATCACCACCGGGTTCCGTGAGCTGCTCCAGGCCCGCGGCGAGCTGGCGGACGGGCTGGTCGTCCGCACGCTGGTGCCAGTCTCGCTGCGCGGCGAGAACGAGCACCAGCCGGTCAGCAACCAGATCTCCGCGGTCCTGGCCAACCTGCCGGTCAGCGAGCCCGACCCGGTGCGACGGCTTGAGCTGCTGCACCAGCAGATGGCCGATCTCAAGCGGAGCAGGCAGGCGGTCGGCGCGGAACTGCTGACCGAGATGCTCGGCTTCGCCGCGCCCGCGCTGCTCGCGCTGGGATCAGGCGCGGCGTTCAGGATGCCGCAGCCGCTGGTGCAGGCCGTCACGACGAACGTGCCGGGGCCGCGCTTCCCGCTGTTCATCCTCGGCCGTCAGCTGGTCGAGCTCGACCCCTACGTGCCGATCGGCGACAACGTGCGGATCGGCATCGCCGTCTTCTCCTACCTGGACACGCTCTCGTTCGGGATCACCGCCGACAGCGCGGTCCCCGAGTCCGACCTGGACCTGCTGACCGCCGGTATCAGCGGCGGCCTGGCCGAGCTCCTCGCCCGCGTCCGGCCGCCCCGCCGCCAGGCCAGGTCGAAGGGCGGTCCAGCCCGCGCCGCCAGGCGGCCGGCTCGCAGCTAGTCAAGCCGCGCCTCGTTCTCGCGCCGCAGGACTTCGCGCAGGCCGAGTCAAGCACGCTGACCCTGGCAGGATGGCAGGCACCGGGAATGCGGACGCTGGGCCAGACTGGGACGGTCGGCCTGCGAGGAGGGCGAGACGCGATGGTGAGTGGCCTGATCACGCACGCGGACAAGGTGCTGTTCGCGGAGCGAGGCGAGACCAAGGGTGATCTTGCCGGGCACTACGAGCGGGTGGCCGAGCCGCTGATGCGGACGATGGGCGGCCGTCCCGTGCTGCTGCAGCGGTTCCCCGAGGGGGCTGGCGGCCCGTCGTTCTTCCAGAAGCGGGTTCCTAAGAGCGCGCCGGACTGGCTCCAGACGACGACCGTGTCGACGCCCAACGGCACCACCTCGCAGGCGCTGGTGGCCGCTGACCTGGATCATGTTCTGTGGGCGGTGAACCTCGGCTGCCTGGGATTCCACGTCTGGCCCTACCTGGCGGCCGAGGGCGACGAGCACGCCAACGAGCTGCGGATCGATCTCGACCCGACGCCGGGTATCGACTTCACCCACATCCGCCGCGGCGCTCGCGAGCTGCAGGCGCTGTTCGCCGAGCTTGGCATCACCGGGTACCCCAAGACGACCGGCAACCGCGGCCTGCACGTCTACGTCCGCTTGCAGCCGCGATGGGACTCCTACCAGGTTCGCTCGGCGGCGGTCGCGGCCGCGCGCGAGCTTGAGCGGCGCCGGCCCGACCTGCTGACCGCCGCCTGGTGGAAGGAGCAGCGCGGGCAGCGGGTGTTCGTCGATTACAACCAGAACGCGCCGCACAAGACTGTCTTCGGCGCGTGGTCGGTCCGGGCCAGGCCGGGCGCGCAGGTGTCGACTCCGATCGCCTGGGATGAACTCGACGACATTCATCCGGACCAGTTCACGATCGCGTCGATGGCTGACCGGCTTGAGCAGGTCGGCGACCCCTGGCTGGGCATGAACGACGAACCGCAGTCGCTGGAACCGCTGCTCGAGATGAACGCCAGGGACCGGGCCGGCGGCCTGCTCGACGCTCCCTGGCCGCCGGTGTACCCGAAGCAGCCCGACGAGCCACCCCGGGTCGCGCCGAGCCGGGCGAAAAAGTCCTGACCGGCTTACTATCACGGTGATGTCGCGCCGCGGGAGGCCGGGATGGCTCGTTCTACGTCAAGGAGCGGTTCGGCATCTTCACCAAGTGGGTCGAGATCCCGCTGATGCAGCCGCTGCTGGTGAACGCGCCAGGTCCGCCGGTCAGCCAGCCAGGACCGGGCCGGCGGCGGGGTCGTGGCCTTCGCGCACCGGGTGTTGACTAGGCGGACAGGCAGTCAGCGGACGATGGCAGGCAGGCGCGATGATCGAGCAGGAAAGCCGCGACGCTGCGGCGGCCGGGGTCGAGTTCCCGGTCGCCGCCGACGGGCGGCGCAGCACGTCGGCACTGGGCCGGGCGGTGATCGCCGACGCGCTGCGCCGGACCGATCCGGCCGGAGCCATCGGCGCGGAGCAGGAGACCAACTGGCGGTCTGGCTACCTGACGCATTTCCGCCGGCTCATCGAGGCCGCCCTGAGCTCCTCGGACGCCGCCCGGGCGATCGCCGCCGACGGGCTCGGCTCGATGCACGGGCGGATGCGGGCCGTGACCGGCGACGGCGAGGAGACCGGGCTGGACGGCCTGCTGACCCGGCCGGCCCGGCACGGGTTCGAAACCGCGACCATCGCGGGCACCGGGCAGCCGGAAGACGAGCTGTCCCTGCCGTACCGGGGACAACGGCTGGGCGGCGACGACCTGGCGCGCAGGCTCGATGCCTGGGTCGCTGCGGGCATCATCGAGCCGTCCTGCGCGGAGGCCGTCCGCAGCGTCGCGGCGCATCCGGAGTGGCTGAGCCTGCCCGGGCGGACCGTGGCCGTCCTCGGCGCGGGGTCCGAGATCGGCCCGCTGCCGGTGCTGCTGCGCTGGGGCGCGACGGTCGCCGGCATCGATCTTCCGCAGCCGCGGATCTGGGAGCGCGTGCTGCAGGCAGCCCGGGCCGGCGCAGGAACGCTGCACGTGCCGGTCAGTTCGCGGGAGTCAGGCGGCGGGCCGGAGCCCGGCGGCGGGCCGGAGCCGGACGGCGACATCGCGGACCGGGCCGGGGCGGATCTGGCGGCTGAGGTCCCCGAGATCGCCGACTGGCTGGCCGGGCTCGGCGGCTCGCTCGTGCTCGGCAACTACGTGTACGCGGACGGCGCGGCCAACGTACGAGTCTGCGCTGCGGCCGACACGCTGACGCTGCGCCTGCAGGCGGCCAGGGACGACGTCGCGCTGGCCTTCCTGGCCACGCCGACCGACGTCTTCGCGGTCCCGGCCGACGCGGTCGCCCAGTCGGCACGGGCCTACGCGGGCCGGCCGCTGGCCGTCAAGCTGGCCGGCCGGCCGCTGCGCACGCTGTCCGGTGGCCGCCTGCTGCGCCGGGCCTACCGGCCGGACGCCGATCCTGGCATCAACGACAGCCTGGTCGCGCAGCAGGGCCCGAACTACGCGCTGGCCAAGCGGCTGCAGCGGTGGCGGGCCAGCGTGGCCAGGGACAGCGGATCAACCGTCTCGCTAAATGTCGCCCCGCCGACCAGGACCCGTTCGGTGGTCAAGAACAGGGCGCTCGCGGCGGCCTACGCCGGGGCGCACCGGTTCGGCGCCGAGGTGTTCGATCCCGACACGACCCGGGTGCTGATGGCAGCGCTGCTGGTGCACGACCTGAACACGGGCGGCGGGCCCGTCCACGCTCATCCGTGGCAGGACGAGGCGTACGCCGCGGCCCACGGCGGGCTGTGGCGGATCGCCTGGGCGCCGCGCAGCGCGCTCGGGCTCGCCGCGCTGCTCGGCTACGGCGCCGCCCGAACTTGAGGCCGAGTAGCCCGCTGCCGGCTGCCCGCCGCCGGCTGCCCGCCGACCGGACTCACGGGCTGCCGCAGGTTCATCGCTGGTCGCGAGACTCGCGGCGAGCAGATCTCGGACGATTTTCAGTGATATCGACTGAGAATCGTCCCGATTAACGAGGGCGGGCGGGGGCCGCCGCAGGCGGCGATGGTTGAGGCCTCGAGGGGCGTCGGGGTTGCGGAGCCGCCGTAAGGGCGGGCCAGGCCCGACCCGGCGGCTCACTTAAAGTGGATCGGTGCGGAGCAGGCTGTAGCCGACGCCGTCCCGCCAGGCGCCGTCGCGCCAGCCGATCCCGCGCAGGACGCCCTCGCGGGCGAAGCCGGCCTTCGCCAGGGCTCGCTGCTCGGCGATGTTCTCGACGTCGGTCGCGGCCTCGATCCGGTGGGCCGTCGAGTGCGCGAACAGGTAGCTGGCCAGCAGCCGGTGGGCCTGCGTTCCGTGGCCGCGACCGCGGGCCTGCGGCGCCATGATGACGCCGATCTCCCAGCAGAACGCCGCCGGAGTGGTCGGCCGGCGCCGCCAGTTGACCAGGCCAAGCCGGTCGTCGCCGCTGACGACGAGCAGCGTTCCGCCATCGGGCCCGATCAGTCCGTTCTCCTGCCAGCCTCGGCGCCACCGCCGCAGGTCGTTCCAGCCGAACCACTGAAACTCGCCGGTGACGTCCGGATCCTGGGTCAGGTCTTCCAGCAGCGACAGGTCGCTTTCGCCCGCACGCCGCAATTCCAGCCGGATTGTCATGGCCCGATGCTGCCACGCGACCCTCGTGTTGCCTCAGATTGACGGCTCCAGCCTTCACATGTAAGTTATATCTTACAGGTGTCAGGAACGACTAAAGAGGAGCAGGGAACTGACCGGTGACGAACTGCTCGCGACGCTGACGGCGATGGGAAACCCGCACCGGCTGCGGATCATCGCCGAGCTCTCGCGTGGCCGGGTTCACGTCAGCGAGCTCGCCCGGCGACTCGGCATGTCCAGGCCGCTGCTCTACATGCACCTGGACAAGCTCGAGAAGGCGGGACTCGTCATCGGCCAGCTCGAACTCTCCGAGGACGGCAAGGCGATGAAGTACTACGAGCTCGCGCCCTTCGATCTCCGGCTGACCGCCGGGGAGATCGTCGCGGCACTCGATGCGGACGGGGCACTGGACCCGGCCGACGGGGCAGCGGCTGACGGGGCAGCGGCTGACGGGGCAGCGGCCGCTGAAACTGGCAACTCGCACGGCGACAAGGAAGAAGGTGACTCATGACCGGCATGCCGGTCCTGGCCTCCGGAGGCACGAACTACACGGCGATCACGATCAGCGTCGGGATTGTGCTCATCATCGCGGGGTCCATCGCGGTGATCGTCTGGTCGTACTTCAGGCTGCAGCGGCACCGGGCGGACGCCGTCGCGATGGCCCACTACCGCAAGCTCGCCGAGGAAGCGGTGACCAACCAGCAGGAGCTGCGTGCCCAGCTGGCCGAGCTCACGGCCAAGGTCCACGCGGTCGAGCAGCTGATGCGAGAAGTCGGATGAGCCCGGCGAGCAGCAGCCTGCGGCTGTACCGCAACCCGCTGCGGCAGGCCGTATCGGCCAGCACCTGGCGTGCGACCTGGTTCCTGCTCGCCTACCTGGTCGTGGGCTGGTTGCTGTTCAGCGCCGTGCTCACCGCCGGCATCGTCGCGATCACGCTGGCCATCACGCTGGCGGGCATACCGCTGCTGATCGCGACGGCGGCCGTGATCCGCGGCTGCGCGAGCGGCGAGCGCTGGCGCCTGCGCGGCGTTCTCCGCGGGCCGGTCCATGGCGGCTACCGGGACGTGACCGGGCTGGGGATGCTCGCCCGGGTGCGGGCCACCTGGACCGACCCGGCTGTCTGGCGCGACCTCGCCTACCTCGGCGGGCTGTTCCCCGTGCTGTGGGCACTGGACCTGGCCGTCCTAACCGTCTGGCTGACCTTCATCGGCTGCATCACCGCCCCGGCCTGGTACTGGGCCCCCGAGCAGACGTATCCGGGCGGGTCGCATCACGGCCTGCAGTTCGGCTACTTCCCGCACGGCCCGCACGGGCCCGGCGCAGTCGGCGTCTACGTCGACACGCTGCCGAAGGCGATCATCACGGCGGTCGTCTTCCTCGCGCTGAGCCTGCTGTTCCAGTACGCAGTCGTGCACACCGCCCGGCTGCACGCGCGAACCGCCGCCGCGCTGCTCCGGGCTCATGGCGACCCGCTCGCTCAGGCGAAGGAGGTACTCGGCCGGCCAGGCCCGCTCGGCCCGCTCACGCCCAGCACCCAGTAACGCCCTCGCTCACGAGGGGCTAGCTCGTGAGCGAGGGACCAGCACCAGGTCAGCGCACCACAGATCGCTTGGAAGGACAGACCATGTTGCGCCAGATGCAGAGTTCAGTATTGCCTGAAACAGACCCGCCGCACCACCGGCGGGCCGGCCGGCCTGCCCGCGCGCCCATCGTGGAGCGGATCGGCGGGTGGAGCGCCCGGCACCGCAAGACGGCGGTCCTCGGCTGGCTCCTGCTTGTCGCCGCCGTGTTCGTGGCCGGACAGGCGATCGGCACCAGGAATCTCCCCTCGAACGACGCGGGGCAGGCCGGCCGGGCCGAGCGGGCCCTCCAGCGCCTCGGCTTTACCAGCCCGCCCGCCGAGAGCGTGCTGATCCAGGCCAGGAACCCCGGCCTGACCTACCCTGCCAGCCCGCAGCTGAGACGGGCGGAAGCGGACGTGCTCACCGCGCTGCGGGGCCTGCCGGGCTCCGCAGCCGACATCCGGGCGCCGGGCGGCCCGCACGGGGCCGGGCTGATCTCGGCCGACCGGCGATCGGTCCTGGTTACCTTCCGGGTGCCTGGCAGTACCGCGCGGGAAGACGCCGCCGTCGCCCCCGCGCTGCGGGCCGTGGCCGCCGTGCAGGCCAGGTACCCGGCCCTGCGCGTCGAGGAGGCCGGCGACGCGAGCACGGACCGGGCCGCGAACGCCCTCGTCAACGGCGACTTCCGCACGGCCGAGGAGACGTCGGTGCCGGTCACGCTGGTCTTGCTGCTAGTCGTATTCGGCGCGCTGATCGCGGCGGGCATCCCGCTGCTGCTCGCCGCCACCGCGGTGACGTCAGCGATCTCGCTGCTCGCCATCCCGAGTCACTGGCTGCCGATCGGGTCCACTACATCCGAGGTCGTGCTGATCATCGGAATGGCCGTCGGCATCGACTACAGCCTGTTCTACCTGCGCCGGGAGCGCGAGGAGCGGGCCGCGGGCGCGACCCGCTCCGAGGCGCTGCGGGTCGCGGCCGGCACGTCAGGCCGGGCGATCGTGGTCTCCGGGCTGACCGTGATGATCGCGCTGGCCGGGCTCTTCCTGACCGGCTACGCGGTGTTCAGCGGGATCGCGATCGGAACGATCATCGTGGTCGGGGTGGCCGTCGCGGGGTCGCTGACCGTGCTCCCTGCCCTGCTGTCCTGGCTCGGCGGCTGGACCGACCGCGGCCGGATCCCGCTGCTCGGCCGCCGCCGGACCGCCGCCCGGCCCTCGCGGGTCTGGGGCGCCCTGGTCCGTCGCGTCGTGCGGCACCCGGTCGCCTGGGGCTCTCTCGCCGCGATCGCGCTGCTCGCGCTGGCCGCACCGGCGCTGGCCCTGCGGCTCGGCAGCCCGCCGAACGGCGGGTTCCCGGCCAGTACGCCGGCCGCGCAGACGATGGCCAGGATCCAGCGGGCGTTCCCGCAGAGTCCGTCGCCCGCCCTGGTCGTGGTCACCGGGCGCGACCTGAGCGCGCCCCGGGTCACGCGCGCGGTCAGCGCGCTGGCAGCCAGCGCGACGAGCACCGGCCCGGTCAGGCGGCCGGTCACGGCGGCGGCGATCGCCGGCGGGCGCGGGCTGCTGGTCGAGGTTCCGCTGGCGGGCAACGGGTCAGGTCCCGTTTCCGACCATGCGCTGAATTACCTGCGCGGCACGATCCTGCCCGCGACGCTCGGGAAGACGGCGGGCGTCAGCTACGCCGTGACCGGGTTCATGGCCGGCAATCACGACGACATCAGGGCGCTGCATGACAGCACGCCGCTGGTCTTCGCGGTGGTCGCAGCGCTCGCGTTCGGGCTGCTGCTGGTGGCGTTCCGGTCGGTGGCGATTCCGCTGGTGTCGATCGCGCTGAACCTGCTGTCGGTGGCGGCGGCCTACGGGCTGCTGACGCTGATCTTCCAGGACGGCAGGCTGCAGGGGGTGCTCGGCTACGCCAGCTACGGCGCGATCGTGCCGTGGGTGCCGCTGTTCATGTTCGTGTTCCTGTTCGGGCTGAGCATGGACTACCACGTGTTCATCCTGAGCCGGATCCGCGAGCTGCGGCTGGGCGGCGCGAGCACGGTCGAGGCGATCGAGGGCGGGATCGCCCGCAGCGCCGGCGTGGTGACCAGTGCCGCGGTCATCATGGTGGCGGTCTTCTCGATCCTGGCCACCCTGTCGCTGGTGCAGCTGAAGATGATCGGCGTCGGGCTGGCGACCGCGGTGCTGCTCGACGCGACCGTCGTCCGCGGCGTTCTGCTCCCGGCGGCACTCGCCCTGCTTGGCGAGCGGAGCTGGTACCTGCCGCGCTGGCTGGGCTGGCTCCCCGGCACGCCGCTGAGTTAGCGCGGAGGGCAGGCACCGCTCGTCCAGGCGAGCGCTGCCTGGGCCCTGGCGCTACCGGTGAATGTGCCATCCATAGCGGAATTCGCGAATGGATGGCACATTCACCGGTGGGAACGGCGGCGGCGGCGCGGCTGCGGCCAGGCTGGAACGGGCAGTGTTTTATGGTTTGCTCAGGATCAGGGGGCGCTCATGAGGATCGGGCCGATCACCGGTCGCGTGCAGACCGCGGCCGACCGGGACCAGCCAGGCCGGGCGGCCGGGCAGCCGAGCCGGCTCCGGTCGTTCGACCCGAACCGGATTGCCGACCTGGAGTACCGGGCCTGGGTCGGCTACTACCTGTGTCAGTGGCCGCAGGTGCTGGTGGCATCGGTCGGGCTGGTCAGGATCGGCTTCGGGATGGACTGGTACCGCACCCTGCACGGCGCCTGGCTGGTGCTCCGCGCGAACCAGTTGTGGGCGCCGCTTCC
>JADGPC010000189.1 GCA_017882645.1 Streptosporangiales bacterium
CGACCGACACGCTGGCCACCAGCTCGTAGCCGTTGGGCAGCACCATCGGCTGCTCGACCGCGGCGCAGATACGCCGGGCCGCGGTGACCGCCACCTCCACTCCGGCGACGTCCTCGAGCAGCACGACAAACTCGTCGCCGCCGAACCGGGCCAGCAGGTCATGACTGCGCACCACGGCCATCATGCGGGCACCGATCGCCTCAAGGAGTTTGTCGCCGGTCACGTGACCAAGGCTGTCGTTGATGCCCTTGAAGCGGTCCACGTCGACGAAGATCAGCGCGTGGGTCTTGCGGTCAAGGGCCGACCGCTGGAGCGCGTGCTCGAGGCGCTCCACCAGCAGCCGGCGGTTGGCCAGGCCGGTGAGGCTGTCGTAGAAGGCGTGCCGGTGCAGCTCGTCCTCGAAGGCCTTGCGCTCGGTGATGTCGCGGAAGGCGATCACCGCGCCCGACGGCGCGCCGTCGCTGATGACCGCTGAGGCGGTATAGGCGACCGGGATGATGCCGTCGTTCGTGCCGCGGAACCTGGCGTCGTCCTCCCGGATGGTGCGGCCCGTCCGCATGGCCTCCTGCGCCGGCACGAGCAGGAAGTCCGGTGCGGTGCGAGCGCCGTCGCTGACCGGGTCATCGATCGTGATGCCGAGCGACGGCAGCTCGATCATTTCGGCCGCGGCCCGGTTGACGAAGGTCAGCTTGCCTGCTGCGTCGACGGCGCAGACGCCCTCGCCGATATTCAGGGTGATCGAGGACAGCCGCTCGCGCTCGAGGCGGACCTGCTGGTAAAGCTCGGCGTTGCTCAGCGCCCCGTTTCCCACCGCGGCCAGCGCTCTGAGCAGGGCCTGGTCAGCATCGTCGAAGGGCTCGTCCCGGCGCCTTCCGAACGCCACGAGCCACTGCTGCTGGCCGGCGATGGTCACCGGCGCGGCCAGCCGGCCAGGACCGGGGTCGTGAGCAGCCAGAGCCGCCTCCGGGCTCCGGAGCAGCCGCCGCGCCGAGGCCAGGATTGTCTCCAGGACGGCCTGCTGCCGAAGCCCCCGGTTCGCCTCGAGCGCGACCTCGTACAGCCCCTGCATCCTGGACCGGTCGTACTGCGCCGCGAACCGGGCGCTGAGCAGCTGCCGCTCCACGATCAGTGCCGGGATGGCCAGCGCGACCGCCCACGGGTGAGCCTGTATCGCGAGGGCCAGGAAGACGCCGACCAGCGCTGCCGCGCCGGTATGAGTCAGCTGGATCGCGAGATCGCCGGTGAGCTCGCGCCAGGACGTGCCCATCGAGACCATGACGCCGGCCACCAGCAAGGTGTTGATCGCGAAGTACACTCCGGCGCCGAGGGTGACGGCCGCGATCTGACCTGCGGTCAGCGAGCTCGAGGGAACAGCTATGCCGCGGCTCACGACCAGCCCCAGGCCGGCCGCAATCAGAACCTGCCCGACGTTGAAGGCTGACTTGAGCAGCGGGCGCCGGCGGACGACCTGAGCCACGACCGTCGCCAGGGCAAAGGTCCCCAGCGTGACCAGCGGTGGCACCAGCAGGGCGAGGATCACGAAGAAACCCTCGTCGATGTTGAAGGCGGCGGACTCGCCTCCCCGGTACACCACGACCGGCCACACCCAGCTGGCCAGGGCCAGGGCGCCCACCGCGGCTGCGACGGCCCACTGGCTCTGGCCGATATGCCAGGGGGCCGGCTGTTCCCAGCAGGCCACGAGCAGGGTCAGCGCACCGCCCGCGACCGCGGCGGCGATGACGGCCAGGGTCGCGCGCGGCATCCTCATGGCCTGACTGCCGGCGGCCATCTCAGTTCCAGGCTGAGCTGTTCCAGGCCCAGCCGACCCAGGCCGAGCCGTCCCAGACCGACCCGCTCCAGCCCGCGTTGTTCCAGGCCCAGCCATTCCAGTCGGCGCCGTTCCAGGCCGCGCCGCTCCACGAAGCGCTGTTCCACGCCCCGTTGTTCCAAGCCCAGCCGTTCCAGTCGGTGCCGTTCCACCCGGTGCCGTTCCACGCCCAGCCGGTGGCCGGCGGCTGCCCCCAGGAGGTCCCTGACCACAAGCTCGCGTTCCACGTGTCGACCGGGCGCGTGGGCATCAGCGAGACCGTGCTGCCTGGCCTGGTCGGGAACAGCCAGGTGGCCGACTGCCTGAAGTTCATCGGCCCGGCCGTGGCGGCCGCGTAAGCATCCAGTGCCCCGTGGCCGTCGGCGAAGGGGTTGCCGACCGGACCGGGGTCGGCGGTGCCCAGCAGGCGGGCCTTGATCTGGTTCGGACTCAGGCCCTGGTTGTCGGCCAGCACCAGCGCTGCCGCGCCGCTAGTGATGGCGGCGCTGAACGAGGTGCCGGAGCCGACGAAGTTCGCCGTGCCGATCAGGGCCGAGGGGTTGGCGTTGTAGATCGTCGAACCCGGGGCGGCCAGGCTCACCACGGACCGGCCCGAGGTGACCAGGTCCGGCTTTCCCCAGCCGTCCGGCGACGTCGGCCCGACGCTGCTGAAGTCGGTCATCTCGTCGTCGGCGGTCGACGTCGTGGCCATGTCGTCCAGGGCTCCCGCCGTGATCACCAGCGGGTCGTCTCCAGGCGACAGGATCGTGCCGTTGAACGGCCCGGCGTTGCCCGCCGAGGTCACCACGGCGATGCCTGAGTTCCAGACCGCCTCGACCGCCCGGTCCAGGGGATTGAGCACCGTGGACTGGGTCGGCTTGAACCCCAGGGAGATGTTGAGGATCTTGATGCCGTAGCTGTTCTGGTGATCAACGGCCCACTGCGGGCCGGATATCAGGGTGCCCAGATGAGTCGTGCCGTCGGCCCCGGCGACCTTGATCGACACCAGCTTGGCGCCCGGCGCCTCACCTGAGTACTGCCCGTTCGACGAGGCCCCGTTCCCGGCGATCAGGCCGGCTACGAACGTGCCATGCCCGTAGCTGTCCCGGAACGGCTTGTTCTCGCCGCTGAAGTCCACCCCGCCGATCAGCCGTCCAGCGAAATCAGGCTGGTTGTCGATGCCGGTGTCCAGCACGGCCACGGTGACCCCCTGGCCGGTGTCGCCGGCTGATGCCAGCCGCGTGGCCCCGGTCTCCGGCAAGAAGGCGTCGGAGGGCGTGTGCGGCCCGGTCGACTCTGTCGTGGACTGCACGCTGACCGAGATATCTGGTGTCACCGTGATCCCCGGCAGCGCGGCTAGCAAGGGCTCGACGGCCGTGGGAATCAGGGCGTCCACCGCGTCAATGAGATGGAACTGCGTGAGAATGGTGCCGCCGACATTCAGTACGGCCAGGACGGGGCTGAGAATCCCGGTTGAGCTGACGATGACCGTCTCGGTGTCGCTCGCTGACGCCGCCGGAACGCCCGCTGCCAATGTGCCGGCCAGTACTGCCACAACCACCGCGCTCGCTGCGGCGATCCGGCCCTTTCTCGGCCGGCCGCGCCTGGCCCGATAGCGGTTTCCTAAGCCGGATGAACTCGTGTGCCGCATCTGGCACCCCCTCCTGGACACTTCTGACGTCTGTACGGTACGCCGGAAGGACAGCTTTGGGGGTAACTTCTCAACACCAGGCCATTTTGGGGAATAAATCGACGGATTCTAAGGGACCACTCCTCCTGAAGTGGTCCGTAGTGTCCGGTCGAATTGCCGGAACATGCGGAGAACGGCAAGAACTTCGGAACGCCTTTTATTACGACGCCATTCGATGCGCTAAAGGTGGATCACCTGATGCGCGGCCGCGATCGTGCCTGCTAGCCCGGCGCCGACGGCAAGCACCGCGAGGCGGCGGCGTGACCCGAGCAAGACCAGCACGGCGAACAGGTAGCACTCGTCGATCGAGCGCAGATCGGCGTGGCCCGTCCAGATGTCGGCCGACAGGAACCCGAGCCCGATGATGAACACCACGAAGGCGGCCCGTTCGTAGCCCGGTGCCGTGCTGGCGCGCAGCGTGACCAGGGCGGCACCGGCGAAGGCCGCGAGCGTGGCCACCTCGCCGAACCAGATGTAGGCCGCGCCGGTCGGCGGCCACAGCAGGCCGAGATTCATCCGGACCGCGGCGGCGAACTCGCGAAACGGCAGTCCAGCGCCCGAGTTGCTGCCCACCCCGGAGAGCAGGATGAACTGCCCGGTGGCCGCCCTCAGGACCAGCTGCCAGGCACCGAACGCGACCAGCGGCAGCAGCCAGGCGAGGTCAGCCGCGGCCGGCCTCGACCGTTCCCTGACCAGCCGGGTCAGCCGCGTCACGCCGAGCACGAGCGGCACGATCAGGACGGTTCCCTGGTCAGCGCGCCGTAAGCGAACATCAGCCCGGCGATCGCCGGGCGGCCGCGGCGAACGGCCAGGACGCCGCCGAGCAGGCAGGCGGCCGCGACCGGCTCGGTGAGGTCGCAGCCCAGGCTGATGAAAAAACCGAAGTAGCCGGCCAGCAGCAGGCCCCAGAGCGCCTGGCGGCCCGACTCGCGGGCCAGGATGCCGCCGAGCACGCCGATGGCGGTCAGCGCAGCGCCATTCACCACGACGAGGGCGACCGGCACCCAGGAGTGGCGGCCAAGCGAGACTAGCCAGGCCAGCGCGGGATAACCGATGCGCTGGAAGCGAAACGGGGCGTCCATGGTGATCCCGAACGCGGTGTGACGCAGATCGGCGGGATCGAGGGCGAGCCGGTAGTAGAACTGGCCGTCGTAGCCGTCGGTCGTGAACACGACCAGGCCTGGCGGCACGTGGGCGCGGTCCGAGTACGGCCAGGCGGCCCGGACGAACTCGGTGATGTTGCCGCCGGCCGCCACCCAGAGCCGCAGCGCGAGGAAACTGAGCGAGCTGGCCAGGACGATCAGCCCGGCAATGGCGGCCCGGTCGGCCCAGGCAAGGCCAGGCCGGCCGGTGCTGGCCCGGGCGGGCGCAGCCGCGCTCAGCACGGGTCGCTGGGTGACGTGGCCAGGTTCCGCCTGGCCACCGCGGACAGCAGCTCCAGGAGTGCGGCTGCCCCGCGGTGCCAGGTGGCGGCGGCGGCGACCGCAGCGCCGGCCCCGGCGAGCGCCTGCGACGTTCCGTGATCGCCGAGGACTTTCGCCAGGGCAGCCGTCCAGCCCTCGACGTCGAGCGGTGCTACCGGCAGTGCGGCCGCTCCCGCCACCTCGGCGAGTGCCGGTATGTCGCTCGCGACGACGGGCAGGCCGGCGGCCATGGCCTCGAGCACCGGCAGCCCGTATCCCTCGGCCAGCGACGGGAAGGCGAACACCGATGCGGCCCGGTAGACGCCGGGCAGCCAGTCGTCGGCCACGTCCGGTATCAGGATGACGCGGGAATCCAGCCCGAGCGCGCTGATCAGCCGGGGCAGGCGAGCAGGGAACGTGGGATCCGGGTGGCCCACGATGACCAGCGACACGGACTCGGGCAGCGCGGCCATCGTCCGGACCAGCGTCTGGTGGTTCTTGTGCGGCCGGTGGGCGCCGACCGTGAGGATGAACTGCTCGGGAAGCTGGTACCGAGCCCTGGCGGCGGCCACGTCAGCCTCGGCCACTGCGCCGAACTGGCTCGCATCCACCCCGTTCGGCACGAGGGTAAGACGGTGCGCGCCGGGGTAGTGCCGATTGACCTCGGCCAGGCTGGCCATGGTCGGCGCGGTGACTGCCGCCGCCCGCCGGAGCACGGTCCTGAACGCGAGACCCAGCCACGCCTGACGGTGCCAGCCGCCCGCGAAGGCAGCCGAGCTCTCGATGGTGCAGTCGTGCACGGTCACCACCACCGGGCACGGCCGGATGAGCGGGGTGAACGTCGGGTACGGGACGTACAGCACGGCCGCGCCGACCGAGCGGATCAGCCGGGCAAGTTCCGCGCACCGGTACGCGGCGCCCAGCGGGATGCCGGTGTCGACGACGTCGGCGTGCGCCGGGATCTCGGACAGCGGGAAGAGCTGGGGCCGGCCGGCGTTGACGAGCACCCGCAGGTCCAGGCCGTCTCCGGCCTGCCCGAGGTGCGCGGTGAGCTTCATCACCGACCTGGCGATGCCATGCGCCCCGCGGAGCGCGTTCACCCGCGCGTCGATGACGATCGAACCGCGGGTGGTAGCCATGCGCTCACTCCGTGCTGATCCTCGAAACGGCCGAGAACCATTGTGCAGGCATCACTCGCCGACCGGGAGCAGGCAGGACGCCCGGTCGCGCTACCCGTGATCGGCGAGCCGGTTCCTGATCTGGTTGACGATGTGCGTGACTTCGTCGGACTTGTGCGCGATCAGTGTCACCTGGCCGTCCTCGCAGCGCATAGGCGTGTTGATGATGGCCCAGTAGCGCTCCTCGAACTCCCCTGGCCTGCCCGGATCCTCGACGTCGTACCTGATCGGCGCCATGACGTCCCGCTCGCCCGAGGTGACACATCGCTCGAACGAGCCCCGCAGCTCGGCGGGCCCCTGATCCCCGGGATCATGCGGATTCTCGGGGAACGCGTCGAACAGGCTGCGGCCGAGCACCTGCCCCAGCTCACGCCCGGCCGCGTCGAGGAAGCCCTCGTTCACGTCGAGGATCACGCCGTCCGGCGTCAGCAAAGCCAGGACTCCCGGAAGGGTCCGGAAGACGGCCCGGTAGTCGATCGTGGATTCAGTCATGGTCACTCCCCTGATTTCTGACCTGCCGGCTAGCCGCGGCACTGCGGCTGCATGGCTTGTGTCAGGTCAGCGAAATCTCCCTACCCGGGTGATCAATGTCCAATCCGGGCACAAGATCATTCCGGCCGCGGGTTAGCCAGTCGTCAGGCAGCGGCACGCCGTGCAGGCGTCCGATGCCGACGATCAGGGCGACGTCCACGGCGGGGTGACTGGCGATGCTCATCGCGGGTTCCTCTCCTTCAGGTGCTCGGGTCCGCCCTGCTCGGTCAGGCGCAGGTAGACGTCTTCGAGGCTGGGCCGGTCGACGGCGAGCTGACCAAGCACGGCGGCTGCTCGCCGCACGTTAGGCGCGGTAACGGCTGGGTAGGCAGGCACTCATCCGGACCACGGCGGGAAGGCGCGGCGATGAGCACCAGCAGTCAGGCGGGAGATCGCGCAGAGGCGGCCTCGCAAGCCGGCCTACAGCCGGCCGCCAGCGACGACGTTCAGCAGCTTCAGCGGGAGATCGAGCGGACGCGCGAGCAGCTCGGCGAGACCGTCGAGCAGCTAGCCGCCCGGGCGGACATCAAGGGCCGTGCCCGGGACAAGGCAGCGGAGGTGTCAGGACAGGTGAAGTCCAAGGCTGATCAGGCCCGGCAGGAAGCGGCCGCGAAGGCGGAGTCCGTACTCGGCCAGCTCGCGGACAAGACCGCGACGGCGCGGCAGAAAGCCCAGTCGGCGGGCGAGTCGGGCAAGGGGCAGATCCAGAAGCAGGTCGCTCCGGTGTGGGAGGCCGCGCCTGATCCGGTGCGGCAGGCCGTCGCCAAGGGCGCGAGCACCGCCAGGCAGCGCCGGGTGCCGCTCGCGGCAGCCGTTGGCGTTCTGGTCCTCGGCTACCTGATTGTCCGGCGGTGGAAGAGGCGATGATCAACGTCGGGCGCAAGCCGGTCAGTCCGGGCGGCGGAGCGACGAGCTGTCGCTCGCTGAGGCGCTGCGCGGCCCGGCCGGCCAGCCCGCCGACGAGGCGGCCCGGGCCATCGCCGAGCTGCTCAGGCTGGCCGACGGCACCGCAGCCGCCGGGCCCCTGGCCGTGGGCCTGCGGCAGGCATTCCTGATCCCGGATGACTCCCAGCACGCCCCGGCGCGCGAGGAACGCACGGCCGCGTTCGCCGATGTGTACCGCAGGCTCGCGCTGCCGGAGCTGGCGGGAGCGGCCCGCGACCGGACTCACGCCCTTCTCGACACCCTGACCAGCGGCTAAGGCCGCTGCCTGGGCCACCGCACGCCGAGCCACGCTACGGCAGCGTTCAGCGTTGTCACGGCTACCGGTTGGAGAGCGAACTGGACGGCGCGGCGCCG
>JADGPC010000190.1 GCA_017882645.1 Streptosporangiales bacterium
CCACCGCACCGCGTCGGCTCCGTATCGCTCGATCAGCGGCAGTGGCTCGACCAGGTTGCCAAGCCCGCTGCTCATCGGCCGGCCGCTGCCGTCCAGCACGGCTCCGAGCCGCAGCGCGGCTCGGAACGGCGCGTGCCCGCACACCACCGTGCCGATCACGGTCAGCGCGGACAGCCATCCGCCCGCCTGGTCGGCGCTCTCGACAGCAAGCTGCGCCAGCTGGCCGCCAGCGGATTGTCCGGCATCCGCCGCGGCTGCGGCGTGCTGCGCGAACGGCATGGCCCCGGCGTCGTAGCTGGCATCGATCACCTCGGGTACCCGGTGACCCGTCGCTCCGCACTGCGGGCAGCTGATCAGCACGCCATCGATGTACGGCCGGTGCGGGTCAAGGTCCGTCAGGTCTTGGTCCGCGAGCTCCGAGAGCTCGGCCAGCGATCCGGCGCACGTCAGGTGGCCGCGCGGGCACTCCCAGATAGGCAGCGGCGTGCCCCAGTACCTGGTGCGGGATAGCGCCCAGTCAGCGTCGCCGGCCAGCGGGCCGTCAGGCTGGCCGCCGCGAACGGCAGCCGGCTCGCGGCCGGGTCGCTCGCTATCAGCCCGCAGCTGGTCCCTGATCGCCGTGGTCCTGATATACCAGGCCGACAGCGCGCGCAGGAGCAGCGGCGTGCCGCACCGCCAGCAGTGCGGGTGGCCGCGCTCGTGGCTGCGCGACGCGAACAGCCGGCCGCGGTCCGCGAGCAGGCCGATCAGCAGGTGACTGGCGTCGGTGAAGAAGACCCCGCCGATCAGCGGCAGGTCAGCGTGGAAGCGCCCGTCGGGTCCGATCGGGTCGAGCATCCCGAGCCCGTGCTCGAGGCTGGCTTTCAGATCATCGGCTCCGAATGCCGGGGCCAGGTGGGTCAGGCCGGTGCCGCTCCGCGAGGTCACGAAGTAGCCGGTGATCACGCGGTGCGGACCGGGCGCCTGGCCGACGTCGAGCGCCGGGTAGTAGCCGATCCCGGCCAGCTCAGTCCCGGTAACCCTGGCGGCGACGTGCCAGTCCTCGCCGAGCAACTCGGCGACCAGCGGCTCGGCCACGATGACCCGGTCGTCATGGCCGGCCCGCCGGGCCAGCGCGTAACTCTGGTGCGGGTGTACCGCGATCGCGGCGCTGGCGGCCAGCGTCCACGGTGCGGTCGTCCACACGAGCAGGTCGGCGCCGTGCAGGCGGCGGTTGGCGCCGTCGGGCAGCGTTGCGATCGGAAACCGCACGATCACGCCAGTGCCGGCGATCTTCTTGTCCGCTCCGGACTGGCCCAGTTCATGTGCGGAAAGGACCGTCTGGCAGCGCGGGCAGTACGGGGCTACCTGGCGACTGCGGCTCAGCAGGCCGGCGTCGAAGATCTGCCGCAGCGACCACCACACCGCTTCGATGTAGCTGGCGTCCATGGTCAGGTAGCCGCGGCCGGCGTCCGTCCAGCATCCGAGCCTCGTGCTCAGCGCGGACATCGCGTCAGCGTGCCTGAGCGCCGACTCGCGGCAGCGGGCGGCGAACCGCTCAGGCCCGTAGGCGTCGATGTCGGGCCCGCCCGACAGGCCAAGCTCCTTCTCGACCGCGACCTCGACCGGCAGGCCGTGGCAGCCGAAGCCGCTGTTGCGGGGGACCTCGAAGCCCTGCATGGCCTTGAGGCGCTGGTACAGGTCCCTGACCGCCAGGCCTGGCACGTGGTGAATGCCCGGCATGCCGGCCGCGACCGGCGGGTTCTCGTAGCAGATCCACGGCGGGCCGCCTGCCGTCCTGGCCAGCGACCGTCGCGGCACCTCGGTACTGGCCCACCGGCCGAGTACCTCGTGCTCGATGGCGGCCAGGTCAGGAACGGCCGGCAGGCCGGGGTGCGCGCCTGGTTCGCGCCGCCCCGCAGGCGCGCCCGTTACCTGCCGCATCGTCACCCCCCGGTACGTGCCCCGTACGTCCCCGCGCAGCGGCTAACGATAGCTGAACAGTCCGGTTACGCACCGCGACCGCGGCCGCCGGCCCGGGTCAGCTGGCGGATTAGCCGTGTCGCCGCCGGGCGTGTTTGCGAATCGCCCCGGTCACCACTTATCCTCCGGTGACGCTTGTCAATCAAGATCATCGTCGGGTCTGCGCCAAGGGAGGCGGGTATGACCGCAGCAGCACAGTCTGACGCCGCCAGCTTCCCGGTGCGGGACGGCGAGCGGCCGTGGACAGACTCCGAGATCAGCACGGTCAGATTGCGGCTCGCGGCCGAGGCCGAGGAACTGAGCGGCGAGATTGACAAGGCCGAGTCGGACATCGCCGACCGCCTGGGCGATTCCGTCAGCGATGCCGGTGATGACCAGGCTGATGTCGGTGCGAAGACGTACGAGCGCGAGCACGAGCTTTCGCTGACCTACAACGCCCGTGACCTGCTCGCTCAGACCGAGAGAGCGCTGGCCAGGATCGAGTCAGGGACCTATGGTTCGTGCGAGTCGTGCGGTCAGCCGATCGGCAAGGCGAGGCTGCAGGCCTTCCCGCGGGCGACCCTGTGCGTCAGCTGCAAGCAGCGAGAGGAACGGCGCTGACCGGAAACAAGATCGCAAGCGACGTCGGCCGGCCTGACCCGATGGCGACCGCGGACTCTCCCGGCAGGCACCGGCGCCGGATCTCGCTGCTGCTGGCGGTGGCCGTTGCCGTGCTGGTGACCGACATCATCACCAAGGCCGTTGTCGTGGCCACGCTGTCCGACCGGCTGCCGCTCAAGCTGCTCGGCGGGTTCCTGACGCTCCGGGTGACCCGCAACCCTGGGGCCGCGTTCAGCCTCGGCGGCCCGTCCGTGACCGCCGTTTTCGCGCTGATCGCTGTCGGCGTAATCGTCTTCATCCTGCGCGCCTCGCGCCGGATTCAGAGCCTGGCGTGGGCGGTGACGCTCGGGCTGCTGCTCGGCGGGGCCACCGGCAACCTGACCGACCGGATCTTCCGCTGGCCCGGCCCGTTCCGCGGCTGGGTGGTGGACTGGATTCAGGTGCCGCACTGGCCGGTCTTCAACGTGGCGGACTCCTGCATCGTCTGCGGTGGCATCCTGGCTGTCTTCCTGGCCGTCCGCGGCGTCCGGATCGACGGAACGCTGGCCACCAAGCCGCCTGATGGCGAAGGCGATGGCAGCCAGATCGCTGGCGATCCTGGCCGGGCCGATGGCGACGAGCACGGCGGCGGGGCGTGAATGCGCCCGTGCAGCGCCGGGTCCCGGTACCCGAAGGCCTCGACGGCGAGCGGCTCGACGCGGCGATCGCCAGGATGTTCGGGCTGTCAAGGACCCGCGCTGCCGAGCTGATCAGCGCTGGCGGCGTGCTCGTGGGCGGCCGGCCGGCGGGCAAGTCGGACCGGGTGCCGGCCGGGGAGTGGCTGGACGTCACGCTGCCGGCGCCCGAGACGGCTCCGGCAGCGCCGCGGCCGGAGGCCGTGCCCGGCCTGAGCGTTGTCTACGAGGACGCCGACATCGTGGTCGTCGACAAGCCGGCCGGGGTCGCTGCCCACCCGACTCCCGGCTGGACTGGCCCGACGGTGCTGCAGGGGCTGCTCGCCGGCGGCTATCAGATCGCCACCAGCGGCGCGGCCGAGCGGCAGGGGATCGTGCACCGGCTTGACGCCAACACCACCGGGCTCATGGTCGTTGCCAAGAGCGAGCACGCCTACAGCGTGCTGAAGCAGGCATTCAGGGACCGGGAGGTAGACAAGCGGTACCACGCGCTGGTGCAGGGTCACCCCGACCCGCTGCGCGGCACCATCGACGCGCC
>JADGPC010000191.1 GCA_017882645.1 Streptosporangiales bacterium
CGGCCGATCACCATCCGCTGGATCTGGTTCGTCCCCTCGACGATCTGCAGTGCCTTCGCCTCCCGCATGAACCGCTCGGCCGGGAAATCCTCGACATAACCGTAGCCGCCGAGTACCTGCACGGCGTCGGTGCTGACCTTCATGGCCGTGTCGGTCGCGAACAGCTTGGCCATCGCGGCCTGCTGCCGGTAGTGCAGGCCGGCGTCCTTGCGCCGGGCGGCGGCCAGGTAAAGGGCACGGGCGGCGGCGACCGAGGTGGCCATGTCAGCCAGCATGAAGGACAGCCCCTGGAACTCGATGATCGGGCGGCCGAACTGTCGCCGCTCGCCCGCATGGGCCACGGCGGCGTCGAGCGCCGCCTGGGCCAGGCCGGTCGCGCAGGCGGCGATTCCGAGCCGCCCGGCATCCAGGGCCTCGAGCGCGATCCGGAATCCGTTGTCCCGCTCGCCGACCAGCTGGCGGGCGGGAATGGCCGCCGCCTCGAAGTTCACCTGAGCCGTCACCGACCCGCGCATGCCCATCTTGTGCTCCGGCGCGGCCGCCGCCACGCCAGCCGTCGGGGCCGGGACGTAGAAGCAGCTGATTCCGCTGGACCGGCCCCGGCCATCCGGATCGCCCGACGTGCGGGCGAAGACCGTGTAGAAGTCGGCCTGCCCGGCGTGCGTGATCCAGGCCTTGGTCCCGTTGAGAACGAAGTCAGCGCCCGCCGCGTCCGCCGTCGTGCGCATCGCCGCAGCATCGGAGCCGCTGCCTGGCTCGGACAGGCAGTAGGCGCCGAGCAGGTCCCCGCCGAGCATGCCGGGGAGCCAGCGCTGCTGCTGGTCGGGGGTGCCGGCGGTGACCAGCGCGAAGCAGCTGAGCACGTGCACCGACAGCCCGAGGCCGATGGTCAGCCAGGCCGTGGCGAGTTCCTCGACCACCTGCAGGTAGGTCTCGTACGGCTGGCCGGCCCCGCCCACTTCCTCCGGGTACGGCAGCCCGAGCAGCCCGGCCCGGCCAAGCAGCCTGAACGCCTCGCGCGGGAACCGTCCGTCGCGCTCGGCCGCGGCCGCGGCGGGCCGCAGCTCGCGGTCGGCGATCTCGGCCGTCAGCTCGAACAGCGCCCTGGCCGCGTCATCGCGGCACTCGCGCTCGACGGACGGCATCAGGCGGGTACGGAGACCAGCTCGCGGGTCACGGTGTTGAGCCGCTCGCAGCCGGTATCCGTGCAGACGACGATGTCCTCGATCCGGGCGCCATGCTGCCCGGGATAGATACCGGGCTCCACTGAGAAGGCGTGACCCGGCTGCAGCGGCTCGGTGTTGCCGGCCACGATGTAGGGATCCTCGTGCGTCTCGAGGCCGATTCCGTGGCCGGTCCGGTGCACGAAATACGGGCCGTAGCCGGCCGCCGTGATCGGCTCGCGGGCCGCCGCGTCGATCGACTCCGCGCTCGCACCCGGCCTGACGGCAGCGCAGGCGGCATCCTGCGCGTCCTTGAGCACCTGGTAATAAGCGGCGAAATCATCTGGCGGTTGGCCGATGACGTAGGTCCTCGTGCAGTCGGAGCAGTACCCGCTCGGCATCGTCCCGCCGATGTCGACGACCACGGTGTCGCCCTCGCGGATCACCCGGTCGCTGGCCGTATGGTGCGGGCTGGCGCCGTTCGGGCCCGAGGCCACGATCGCGAAGTCGACCCGGCCGTGCCCCTCGGCCAGGATGGCGTCGCTGATGTCCGCCGCGACTTCCTGCTCGGTGCGGCCCGCGAGCAGCCAGCCAGGCACCCTCTCGTGCACCCGGTCGATCGCCTGGCCCGCCTCCCGCAGCGCCGCGACCTCGGCCGGTGACTTGCGCGCGCGGAGCGGGCCGAGCGCCAGGCTGGCCAGTTCCTGCCGCGCGCCGGGCAGCGCCGCGGCGAACCTGAGCACCATCATGGCCCACATCCGGTCGGCGAGACCGACAGCGCCCGGGCGGCCGAGCCGGCCCGCCACGACCGCGTAAGGATCGTCGGTCTCATCCCACGGGACCAGTTCGAGGCCGAGGCGGCCAGCAGGCGATGCCTTGGCCGCGGGAAGCTCGAGGCGCGGGACGACGAGGAACGGGTCGCCGCCGGCCGGAATGGCCAGGCAGGTCAGCCGTTCCATTGCGTGCGCGTCGTACCCGACCACATAGCGCAGGTCAGCGCCGGGCGTGAGCAGCAGGGCGTCAAGGCCGGCCCGGTTTGCCGCTTCGGCGGCATCTGCCAGTCGCGCGGCCGGGTATAGCTCGTCTAGCATGGTCACTGTGATAGCTCCCTGGGACGGTGCCGCTCCGGCACGGTTACGCTCCAGATCTCTCGCCCCCCGGTCGGAACTTCTCCCGGGAATCATCTCACCTCGTCGGTGCGTGTCCGCATCTAGACAGGCGCACCCGCCATGCCTCACGATAGGTGAACGACGTCTCACGAAATGTGAGCAGAGATGATTTCTGAGGCAGCAGCTCGGACTGCGTCTGCGGCGCAGGGTCCGTCCGGCATGCCGCCGCTACGGTACCTCGGCGCGCCGGCCAGCGAGGCAAGCCTGGCGGCCGAGCTGGCCCAGGAGCGGCATGTCGTGCTCGAACTCCAGCGTGCCATCCTGCCGCTGCACGACACCCCGTTCGACCTGCCCGGGCTGCGCACCGTCGTGCGGTACCTGCCCGCTTCCCGGGCCAGCCGGGTCGGCGGCGACTGGTACATCACCGCCGAGATGCCCGACGGCAACGTGCTGCTGGCGATCGGTGACGTCGGCGGGCACGGCCTGGAGGCGGCCGCGGGAATGGCGCGGCTGCGTGGTGCGCTGGCCGGCCTCGCCATTACCGGCGCGCCGCCTGACCGGCTCGTGGGCTGGCTCAATGACCTGGTCTGGCACGTCTCACCCGAGCACACGGCCTCGGTCATCGCGGGTTACTTCGATCCCGTCTCGCGCGTCCTGACCTGGGCCCAGGCCGGGCACCCGCCGCCTGTTCTGGTCCGCGGCGCCTGGGCACTGCCGCTCGACCCGCCGGACGGCATCCTGCTCGGCGCGGGAAAGGGATCCTACGACCTGCAGATTCTTCAGCTCCGGGTCGGCGATCAGCTTCTGCTGTACAGTGACGGCCTGGTCGAGCGGCGGGACAGGCCCATTGACGAAGGCGTCGCCAGGCTGGTCGCAGCGGTCCGCGGGACTACCGACCCGGAGCGGATGATCGCGGTCGCGCTGGACGCTCTCGGGCCGACTCACACCGATGACGACACCTGCCTCGTGGCCCTCGCCGTTCAGTAAGCGGCCCGGCGGCCGGCCGGCCCCGCAGAGCCGGCCGGTCAGCTTCCGTCCCGCAGGTCCGACGGAGCGCCGGCCCGCAGCGCGATCGAGTCGAAGACGGCCGTGCAGCCCTGGCCCGTCGGCGACTGGGCCAGGAACCCGACCCGCACCGGCTCTGGCCTGCCGGACACGTCGTCACCGCCCAGCGAGAAGTAGCGCAGTAGCCGCCACCACTGCCCGTCGGTCGACGCGTGGAACGCCCACGCCCGCCCGGAGCGCACGATCCTGAGCCACAGGGTGTGCCCCGTCACCTCGAACGAGTTGCAGTCGTCGGAGGATTCCCTGGTGACGACGGTGACCGCGGTCGGCCGGCCCTGCGGGGAGAGCTCGAAGCAGAGCTTGGCCCAGCGGCGGTCCGCCGCGTAGACCAGCAGCACCCCGGCGTCGTAGGTGCTGGCGAAGTCGACGGTGACCCGGGCGCTCATGGTGAAGTCGCCGCCGGGCGGCGTGCCGACGAGACGGCCGGCGTCGGGCAGTGATCCGGTTCCGGCCGGATCGATGAACAAGTCCGTCAGTGGCGCGCTGGACAGGGTCAGCGCGCCATTGTCGATCCGGTGCTGACACGGCGGGTCGCCGTCGGGCGAAACGGAGAACGGCAGTCCCTGAATCGTCAGCGTGGTCATGGCGTCAGTGTCGTGGGTGGCGCCAGCAGAAGTCAATTAAACCGGGCAAAAGGGGACGTTGGCTATTCGAGCGGACCAGGGTAGGCGGCCTCCGCACGGGCGGAGAGCTTGCCCGTCTGGCGTCGGATCGCGACGACAACGCCGGCGATGACGACGACGGCGACGGCGCCGAGAATTATCGCGATCGTGCCCGACACCCGGCGCAGGGTGGCTCCGGCCAGGTAGGCGGCCAGCGTGAAGGCGCCAGCCCAGATGATCCCGCCGGCCGCGTTCGCGACCAGGAACCGGCGCCAGCGCATGCGGCTGACCCCGGCCAGGAACGCGGCGTAGGTCCGCAGGATCGAGACGAACCGGCCGAGGAAGACCACCCTCGGCCCGTAGCTGTCGAACAGGTACCGGGCGACCTTCAGCTTGTGCTCGTCGAGCCGGACCCGGTGTCCCTGCGATCGGGCGAGCCGGTAACCGCCTTTGGCGCCCATCCAGTAGCCGATGTTGTCGCCGATGATCGCGGCCGCCGCCGCGACGGCGAAGACCGCCCACGGCGACAGGTTGTGCGTCGACCCGGCGTAGATCGCGGCGATGACCAGCGCCGTCTCGCCCGGCAGCGGGACGCCCATGCTCTCCGCGCCGACCAGGGCGAACAGCGCGACGTAGCCGTAGCTGGCGATGAGATGGCCGACATTCACGGCCAACCCCTCCCCGACCTGCGCGGAAACTAACAACGGTCGGCAGTCACCAGCGCAGCGGTACCCGATCGCCGTCGAAATCCGCCGTTACCTCGAGCGTGCCTCCGAGTGCCTCGACGTAGCCAGCGAGCGTCCGCAGCTCGGTCGTCCCCGGCCCGTCGCGCTCGATGGCCGAGACTCGGTCCCGCCCTGCCCTCATCCGCGCGGCCACCTGGCCCTTCGTAAGCCCGAGCCCGGTCCGCTGATCGGCTAGCGTGCAGACCCTGGTAGTGGCGACCAGGGCGGCTGCACCGGCGCGTACCTCATCGGCCGTGCCGGGGAAGAACTCGCTGAGCAGCGGCTGCGCGTCGGCGAAGACCCACTCTGCGGCCTGCGGATCCTGACCGGCCCTGACCTGCCGCAGGACGTCAGCGGACACCGTCACGGCCTCGGCGAGCAGCTGCCGGTCAGTACGGCCCGCCTCGACGACGGAGATCAGCAGTGCCGTTCCTGGCGGCTCGATGGCGAAAATGAAGCCGACGTGGCTGCCTCGTGCCCCGTCTGGCCGCAGCTCCATCAGGTCCTGCGATCCGCTCACCCGGCGCAATTCCCGTTCGATCTCGGCGGCGATCTCCCGAACCTGGCTCGCCGCCAGCTCGACCGTCACCCCTTCCTGGCCGGTGTCGGCGTTCTGGTCCTCCTCATCATCCGCGAGTCCGGCGTCGCTCAGGGTCTCCGCGATGCCCAGCTGCGCCAGCGCCGCGGTGTACCTGGCCTTGAGTACCTCCTTCCGGATCCGCCGGTCGTCGGCCTCGGCCTGCATCCGCTGCGACCGCTCGCGCAGGCGCTGCTCGTTCTTGATCGCTTCGGTCAGCCGCCGCCGCAGCTGAGCCGCGTACACGTCGGCCTGCTGCGACCGCTGCGCGTCAAGGGCCGCGATCTGCGCCTCCAGGTGACCGGCGAGTCCGGCCGCGTCAGACACCTCGCGGCGGACGGCCCGCAGCCGTTCGAGCTGGTCCTGGCCGTAGAAGTCCAGAGTCTCCCGCGGGTCGGACCAGAGTGCCTCGCCTCCCGGCGGGACCACGACGGGCGGCCCGAGGGCAGCCCCTTCGGCGGCCAGGGCCACCAGCGCCGAACCGATCGCCATGGCCGCCGGGGAGTCGGTCTCGGCCAGCTCGGCGAGCCACGCATGGATTTCTCCGGACATCGCCAGTACATAACTCATCGCGGGCTCCCCTATCACGGTCCTAATGAGTACTATCTCGTCTTGTCTCGCTGCGAGGCAAGACCGGCCTTCCGCCGGAGGGGACAGGCAATTAGGTTGATCAACTATGAAAGCCGGTCAGCTATGAACATCGCGGCGGTCTCACCGCATCTCGACGACGCTGCCCTGTCGGCCAGCGTCGCTCTCGGCGTCGGCGGCGCGACCGTCGTCACCGTGTTCACCGCGCTGCCGGCCGCGGGCATCCCGGTGAGCTGGTGGGACCGGCTGACCGGGGCGACCGACTCGCTGGATCGCCAGCGCGAGCGGCTGGCCGAAGACACCGTCGCGATGGGCCTGCTGTCCGCCACGGGTGTCCATCTGGACGAACCCGAGGCGCTGTACCGCGACGACGAGCCCGACCTGGACGGCGCCGTGCAGCGGATGACCGAGTTGCTGGCCTCGGCCGACGAGGTGTGGCTGCCGTCCGCGATCGGCGGACACCGCGATCACCTGCTGGCCAGGCAGGCCGGCCTGCGCGCGGCGGTCGCCGCCGGGCACTCGCGCGTCATGCTCTACGCCGATTTCCCTTACGTGATCGCGTACGGCTGGCCGTCCTGGGTGGCTGGCCGTCCCGGCGGGTCCTACCTGGACGCGGCGTTCTGGCTGGCGGATCAGATGGCCTCCGCCCGGCTCGATCCGGCCGCCCTGACGCCGGTCATCACCAGGCTCACCGCCGAGCAGCGGGCGGCCAAGGCCGAGATCATCGCCGCGTACCGCACGCAGGCGCCGGCGCTGCGCCTCGGGCCTGCCGACCTGGCCGCCGATCCGTCCAAGCTCGACTACGAACTCGCCTGGCAGATGCCGCTGACCCCGCCCGGCGACCCGGCTGCCGCGGTGCCCTGACGGC
>JADGPC010000192.1 GCA_017882645.1 Streptosporangiales bacterium
AGCCAGATCGGCCGGATGGCCGAGCTCCCCGTGCCGATCGTGACGGCCGTCTGCAACGAGCTCCGCAAGCGCGGCGTCATCGACAAGACCCGGCCGGTCCGGCTCACCGAGCAGGCCAGGCAGGTCCTCGCTGGCCGGCCGCAGCTGGCGGTGGAGTGCCCGTGCTGCGGTGGCATCGGCCAGCGCATTCCCGACGAGCTCGCTGCGCTCCTCGCGGAGCTCGAGCAGACGGCGGCCGGCGCCCCGCAGGCCAGGATGGAACTCGACCAGACGCATTGCACAGTCCCGACCAAGATCCACCGGGTACTCCGGCTGTACGAGGCCGGCGCCCTCGACGGCCGCCGGATCGTGCTGCTCGGCGACGACGACCTGATCAGCGTGGCCATCGCGCGCTTCGCCAGGCTGACCGGCACCGGCGTCAGGCAGCTGACCGTGATCGACACCGATCCGGCCGTGCTGGCCTGGATCGGCGAGCAGATCGCGGGTACCGGCATCGACGTCCAGCTGGCCGAGCATGACCTGCGCCAGCCACTGCCCGGTGCCCTGGCCGGCGCGTTCGACGTCGCCTGCACGGACCCGCCCTATACCGTTCCGGGCGCCCGGCTCTTCCTGTCCCGTGCCGTCTCGGCGCTGGAGCGGCGCCCCGGCCAGCACGTGTTCTTCTCGTTCGGCGCCCGGCGCCCCGCGGAGACGCTGGCCACGCAGCGCCTGATCGCCGACCTCGGGCTGGTGGTCAGGTCGGTCACGCCGAACTTCAACCGGTATGTCGGGGCCGGGATACTCGCCGGGACAAGCCATCTGTATCACCTGCGATCCAGCGAGGAGACCGCGCCGCTGATCGAGGATGAGTATGCCGGCCCGCTGTACACGGCCGACTCGCGCGCCCTGAACCAGCAGAGCCGCCCCTACCGCTGCGCGAGCTGCGGGGCCGTTCAGCTCGTCGGCCGCGGCGGAGGGCCCGGCCCCGAACCGCGGTGGGCTCAGATCTCCGATCTCCAGGCGGCCGGCTGCCCGCAGTGCGGCGGGGTGACGTTCCGGCCCATGCCCAGGCAGCAGCGCTGACTGGCCAGCGTCACATCCTGGCCACGGCGTCGCGGGCCAGTTCCTTTTCCGGGGCCAGGTTGCTGGCGACGCCGACGGCGATCCGCACGTAGGCATCGCCTTTCAGCACGCTGATCGACGCATAGCCGTCGTAGTAAGCCTGGTCACCCAGGCCCGATATCGGCTGGGCCTTGACCTTTCGCCGGTAGTCGTCGAACCACTTCCTGGCATTCGGGCCGGTGACGAGAACAACCCGCACGGTGTCTGCGATGGGGATGTCCGGGCTGACTGAGGGCGGGGCATCAGGGCCGTAGAAGACACACGCGACGCCGCCCTCGACGGTCGCCTTCCCGCGCCGCGGCGGCTTCACCGGCTGGCCGAGCGCGGCGCTGGCCTCCGCCGACGTGATGACGCCGCAGGAGTCGAGCGCCGTGGCCGGCGATGACGCGGAAGCGGCCGGAGAACTGGCCGCCGCCGTCCCCGATCCGGTTGGCTGCGGGCTGGAGGTCGGTGCCTTCGAGCTGCACCCGGCCGCCAGGGCCACAACGGCGAACCGGACCGCGTACCGAGTCATTCCCATGACCGATCTCCGTTCAATTCCGCCACGACACACGCAAGAAACTCGCCAGGTGCTCATCTCGGCATTTGCGGCGCAACCGTACCCGGAAGCTCGGTGAAGGTACATATCGCGGGTCAATGGCCCGCTGGTCGGTCCGGCCCGGCGGCAGCGAACCTTCAGCCTGGAGCATGGGCCTGGATGTGGGAAAATGCTTCCCGTGACCGGTCAGGAGGCTCAGCCGAGCGCTCGGCAGGCGCGGGACCGGTACGTCGTCAGGCCCGCCGTCGAGCGTGACCTCGACGCGATCGCCGGCTTCGAGGTCGACATCGCGCGGGTCTCCTTCGGTGCCGACGCGATCACCGACCCGGCATTTCATCGCCGCCGGGTGGCCGGTGCGCTGGGCAAGGCGGGGGAGATCACGCTGGTCGCGGTCGGAAGTGACGCACCGGAAGTTCCGCTGGGCTGGGCCTGGATGTCGGCCAGGACGAACTCGCTGACCGGCGAGCGCTACGGCAACTTCCGCTCGCTGGCCGTCACCGGCCCTGGCGCGGCCGACGAAGGCAGCCCGCGCCTCGGCGAACTGCTGATGACGGCGATCCTGACCGCGGCTGACGAGGCCGGATTCACCCACCTGTCCGGCAAGGTGAACGCGGCGAACCTCGGCATGCGCGCGCTGTACCGCGCCTTCGGCTTCTCCGCGACGCACCTGACGATGGAAAAGCGGACCGCGCAGGACCGGCGCTCGTGATCAAGTGCGTGGTCTGGGATCTGGACAACACGCTGCTGGACGGGATCTACCTGGAGTCGCCAGACCGGCCGCCGGCCGCCCGGTCCGGGGTGACCAGCATCCTGACCGAACTCGCCGGGCGCGGTATCCTGCACGCAATCGCCAGCCGGAACCCGCCGGAGGCCGGCCAGTACGCCGAGCGCGTCACCGGCCACGCCTTCGCCGCAATCGAGTGCGGCTGGGGCGCCAAGTCCGCCGCGATCACGGCGATCACGAGCGCACTTGGGGTGGCCGCCGACGCCGTTGCCTTTGTCGACGACGACGCCATGGAACGGGCCGAGGTCTCGTTCCGGCTGCCCGAGGTCCTCGTGCTGGCGCCTGAGGACATGACCGACGCCGTCAGCTGGCCGCAGTTCAGTCCGCCCGTCATCACCGACGAGGCGCGGCGGCGCGGCGAGCTGTATCTGCAGCGCCGCTCCCGGCAGGAGGAGGCACGGGCGTTCGGCGGTTCCCC
>JADGPC010000193.1 GCA_017882645.1 Streptosporangiales bacterium
AGGAGATCGACGGGATCGCGGCGCGCGGGATCTCCTGCGACCGGCTGCTGATCTCCGCCAGCGCGCATCTGATCATGCCGCACCACGTGGCGCTGGATAAGGTCACCGAGCGCTACCTGGGCAACGCGAGGATCGGCACGACCGGGCGCGGCATCGGTCCCAGTTACGCCGACAAGGCGGCCCGGATGGGCATCAGGGTCCAGGACCTGTTCGACGAGACGATCCTGCGCCAGAAGCTCGAGCTTGTCCTGCGGGAGAAGAACCAGGTGCTGACCAAGCTCTACAACCGGCGGGGCATCGACGCGTCAGCGGTCTGCCAGGAGTACACCGGCTACGGCAAGCGCCTGGCCCGCTACGTGGCGGACACCGGCCTGGTGCTGAACAACGCACTGGACGACGGCAAGGTCGTGCTGCTGGAAGGCGCCCAGGCGACGCTGCTCGACGTGGACCACGGCACCTACCCGTTCGTGACCTCGTCGTCGCCCACGGCAGGCGGCGCGTGCGTCGGCTCCGGCGTCGGGCCGACCAGGATCAGCAGAATCGTCGGCATCCTCAAGGCCTACACGACCAGGGTCGGGGCCGGGCCCTTCCCGACCGAGCTGACCGACGCGCAGGGCGAATGGCTGCGCAAGGTGGGCGGCGAGTACGGCGTCACGACCGGCCGGGCCCGCCGTACGGGCTGGTTCGACGCGGTCATCGCCAGGTACGCCACCAGGGTGAACGGGATCACCGACTACTTCATCACCAAGCTCGACGTCCTTTCCGGGCTGGAGAAGGTGCCTGTGTGCACCGGCTACGAGATCGACGGCGTGCTGCACACCGAGGTCCCGATGACCCAGACGGAGTTCCATCACGCCAGGCCGGTCTACGAGTACCTCGACGGCTGGTGGGAGGACATCTCGCACGCGAAGGAGCTGGCCGACCTGCCGGCCAATGCCCGCTCCTACGTTCTGGCCCTGCAGGACATGATCGGCGCCCCGATCGCCGCCGTCGGCGTCGGGCCGCGCCGCGACCAGACGCTCCAGCTTCGCGACCTGATCTGACCCGTTAGGCTCGCCGGGTGCGCGTTCTGCTACTTGGCTCAGGCGGCCGGGAGCACGCGCTGGCCCGTGCCCTGGCCCAGGACAGCGACGTGACCGAGCTGCATGCCGCTCCGGGCAATCCAGGCATCGCCCAGCATGCCGAGCTGCACGACGTCGCCCCCGCGGACCCGGCCGCCGTCACCGCGCTGGCCGCGAAGACCGCCGCCGACCTTGTCGTGGTCGGCCCGGAGGTTCCGCTGATGGCGGGTGTCGGCGACGCGCTCCGCGAGGCCGGCCTGAGCTGCTTCGGACCGGACCGGGCCGCGGCCATGATCGAGGGCTCCAAGTCGGTCGCCAAGGAGATCATGATCGCCGCGGGCATCCCGACCGCCGCCGCCCGCACCTGCCGGTCAGAGGCTGAGGTCAGCGACGCGCTCGACGCGTTCGGGCCGCCCTACGTGGTCAAGGCGGACGGCCTGGCGGCCGGCAAGGGCGTCGTCGTCACGAACGATCGCCGGGCGGCCGCCGACCACGCCAGGTCCTGCGGCCAGGTCGTGATCGAGGACTTCCTGGCCGGTCCTGAGGTCTCGCTGTTCGCGGTCGCCGACGGCGCCAGGGCCGTCCCGCTGCTCCCGGCGCAGGATTTCAAGCGGGCCGGCGACGGCGACACCGGGCCGAACACCGGCGGGATGGGCGCCTACGCCCCGCTGCCGTGGGCGCCCCCTGACCTGGCCGCGCGGACCGTCGCCGAGGTCGTCGAGCCGGCCCTGGCCGAACTCAGCCGCCGCGGCACCCCCTACCGCGGGCTGCTCTACGCGGGCCTGGCCCTGACCAGCGACGGCATCAAGGTCATCGAGTTCAATGCCCGGTTCGGCGACCCGGAGACCCAGGTCGTCCTCGACCGCCTCGCGACGCCGCTGGCCGGCCTGCTGGCCGCGGCCGCCGACGGTGACCTGGCAGCGGCCGGCCGGCCACGGTGGTCCGGTGGCGCGGCGGTCACCGTGGTCATCGCCGCCGAGGGCTACCCGGGCATGCCGGTGACTGGCGACCGGATCGATGGCATGGACGAGGCGCAACAAATCCCTGGCGCTTATGTCCTGCACGCCGGGACGGTCGTCCGCGACGGAACCCTGATGAGCTCGGGCGGGCGGGTCCTCAACGTAGTCGGGACCGGCCTGGACCTGGCGCAGGCCCGGGCGGCGGCTTACGCGGCCGCCGCCCGGATCAGGCTCCGCGGTGGCTGGCACCGCAACGACATCGCCAGCCAGCCTGGCCAGCCGCCGTCACCGGTCGGATGAGTGGCCAGGAGGCGGGGCCGAGCGTCGGCGCGGCCAGGCCCGATGCCGCCCTGGCTGGCGGCCCTGCGGGAGAATGAGCCAGTGATCGAGCGATATACGCTGCCCGAGATGGGCCGGGTCTGGAGCCAGGCCCACAAGTACGAGCTCTGGTGCCGGGTCGAGTCCTTGGTTCTCGAGGCGAACGCGGCGGCCGGGATCGTGCCAGCCGGAAGTGTGGCCCCGGTCCGCGCGGCGCCGCCGCCGACGCCGGAGGCAGTGGCCGCGATCGAGGCCGTCACCAACCATGACGTGATCGCGTTTCTGACCGCGTGGGCTGACAACACCACCCCGCGCGAGGCCGCCGCCTACGTGCATTTCGGGATGACATCGTCGGACCTGCTCGATACCGCGCTGGCGCTGCAGCTAGCCGAGGCGACCGACCTGCTGATCGCGAGGGCCACGGCACTGACCGCGGCGCTGCGGGACCATGCCCTGGCCCACCGCGGCACGCTGCGGCCGGGCCGCACCCACGGCATCCACGCCGAGCCCGATGTCTGGGGGCACCGGGTCGCCGACTTCGCGTTCGCGATGGCGCGCTGCGTCACCCGGCTGCGCCGGGCCCGCGAGGCGATCGCGGTCGGCAAGCTGTCCGGCCCGGTCGGCACCTACTCGAGCATCGACCCGGCCATCGAGGCGAGCGTGATGGCCGGGCTTGGCCTGCGGCCGGCCGACGTCGCGACTCAGGTCGTGCTGCGGGACGGCATCGCCGAGTGGGTCAGCGTTCTCGCGATCATCTCGACGGTCTGCGAGGCCGTCGCCCTTGAAGTCAGGCACGGCCAGCGGACCGAGGTCAGGGAGCTGTCCGAGGCGTTTACGGCCGGCCAGAAGGGCTCGTCGGCCATGCCGCACAAGAAGAACCCGGTCCGCTCCGAGCGGATCAGCGGTCTGGCGCGGATCGTCCGCGCGCAGGTTGTGCCCGTGCTCGAGGGGATCCCGCTCTGGCATGAGCGGGACATCTCGCATTCGTCAGCCGAGCGGGTGGCACTGCCCGACGCCGCAATCGGCACCGACTACCTGCTTGAGCAGACAACGGGCCTGATCGACGGGCTGGTCGTCGACGCGGAGCGGATGCGGGCCAACCTGGACGCGACCGGCGGCCTGATCTACTCCTCGGCCATCCTGCTCGACCTGGTAGACGCGGGGATGTCGCGCGAGGATGCGTACACGCTCGTGCAGCAGGCAGCCATGCGGACCTGGGAGACCGGCCGGCCGTTCCGCGAGACGCTGGCTGAGCACGCCGCGGAGCACGGCACCAGCCTGGACGAGGGGCGCCTGGACGAGGTGTGCCGCCCCGAGCGCTACGTGGCGCGGCTCGGTGCCGTCTTCGACCGCCTGGAGAAGCTTGACCTGGCCGAGGCCGGGTCGCCGCAGTGCTGAATCACCTGTACTCCGGCAAGGTACGCGAGCTCTACCAGGCCGACGACGGCGTGCTGCTGCTGGTGGCGAGTGACCGGATGTCCGCGTTCGACTACGTCCTCGACACGCCGATTCCGGACAAGGGCAAGATCTTGACCCAGCTCTCGCTGTGGTGGTTCGAGCGTCTCGCTGACCTGGTGCCCAATCACGTCGTGGACGCTCCGATCCCGCCCGAGTTCGCCGGCCGGGCGATGGCATGCAGGCCGCTGCGAATGGTTCAGGCTGAATGCGTTGCCCGCGGTTACCTGACCGGGTCGGCCCTGGCTGAGTACCGGCGGGACGGACTGGTCTGCGAGATCAGCCTGCCGGGCGGTCTCGAAGACGGCTCGCCGCTGCCCGAGCCGATCTTCACTCCGGCCACGAAGGCACCGCTCGGCGAGCACGACGAGAACATCACCTTCGGCCAGCTGGCCGAGTCGGTTGGCACCGACCTGGCCGCGGAGCTGAGGCGGATCACGATCGCCGTCTACGAGCGTGGGGCCCAGGTGGCGGCCGAGCGGGGAATCCTGGTCGCCGACACCAAGATCGAGCTCGGCTTCGACATCGATGGCACGCTGACGCTGGGCGACGAGGTGCTCACTCCGGATTCGTCGAGGTTCTGGCCGGCCGCCCAGTGGCGCCCAGGACACAGCCAGCCGTCCTACGACAAGCAGTACGTGCGGGACTGGCTGCTCTCACCGGAATCCGGCTGGAACCGAGACTCGGGAGAGCCGCCACCGCCACTTCCCGGCCGTGTAATCGAGCGGACAAGGGAAGGGTACATCCAAGCATTCGAGCGGATCACCGGTCTGACCTGGTCTGATGCAAGCTGAGTCCGGTAACCAGGCCCACCTGTTACCCGTAGTACACAGTCAGCTACGTTATGTATCGGCGTCGTCATCGTCCGGGGGGTCAACCAGCAGTGGAATACTGGACTACGCATGACATGGCCGGGACGACGACGTCGGACCTGACCCGAAGCTGGCCGGAGCAGGTCAGCGCATATGCGTCGAGCCGGGATAATGATGTCCCGCCCCCCAGGGACAGGAGTTCCAGCATTATGAGCAGCGGTCAGCAGACCCGCTATCGCGTCGTAGGTGGCAACCCCCTCCAGGGAACCGTATTCGTCCAGGGCGCCAAGAACGCGGCGCTGAAGATGATCGCCGCGTCACTGCTCGCCGAGAAGGGGCGCACCGTCCTGCGGAACGTCCCCGTGATCGAGGACGTCCGCCGGGCCGTGGAACTCGCCCAGGCGGTCGGCGCGGTCGTGAAGTTCCACGAGGTTGAGCGGACGCTGGTGGTCGACGCGTCCGAGCTGACCAGCCCCGTGCTGCCAGCCGAGATCACCCGGCAGTTCCGCGGCTCGGTGCTGTTCGTGCCCGCGCTGCTGCACCGGCTCGGCGAGGCGGTGCTCGAGGAAGTCGGCGGATGCAACCTCGGCAGCAGGAACCTGGACTTCCACTACCGCGGCTTTGCCAGGCTCGGCGCCACGGTCGTCGAGGGCGAGAGCCAGATCCACGTGAAGGCGGACGGGCTGCGCGGCGCGCACTTGTACCTCGACACGCCGTCGCACACCGGCACCGAGAACCTGATCATGGCCGCGTCGCTGGCGCCCGGCGTGACCGTGATCGATAACACCGCGCAGGAGCCCGAGGTTCAGGACGTCATCGCGTTCCTGACCAAGATGGGCGCGAAGATCAGCGGCGGCGGCACGGGCTTCATCACCGTCGAGGGCGTCAGGGAGCTGACGGCCGTCGAGCACACGGTCATGCCGGACCGGATCGACGCCGCGGTATTCGCGATGGCCGCGGCCATCACCGGCGGCGAGCTCAGCCTGGTCGGCGCCTCACTCGACCACCTCGGCGTGGTGCGCTGGAAGCTCGAGCAGATGGGCGTCGAGTTCGCCACCCAGGGCGCGATCCTGCAGGTGCGCAGGGACAAGCAGCTCCGCCCGATCAACGTGATCACGAGTCCCTATCCGGGCTTCGCGACCGACCTGCAGTCGCCGATCATGGCAGTCAGCTGCCTCGCCGACGGCACCAGCTACATCAGGGAGACCATTTTCGACGGCCGGTACATGATGGCAGGCGAGCTCAACAAGATGGGCGCCAAGGTCGAGGTGACCGACACGGCAGCCGTCGTGCACGGCCCGACCCCGCTGCACGGCGCCGAGGTGATCGCGCACGATCTGCGCACCGGTATCGCCCTGATCCTGGCCGGCCTGGCCGCCGAGGGCGAGACGATAGTGTCGCCCGGCTACCTGATCGACCGCGGCCATGCCGCGGTCGCTGCCCGGCTGACCGCCCTCGGCGCGGACATCGTCGAGGAAGACCTCAGCTAAGCCGTCCCACCCCGCACCGCCGGGCCCGGAACAGCATCGGCGAGCGGAGCGGCTGAGGGGGCGGTGGCGCTCAGGGGCGCGGGAAGTTCTTTGCGACCTCGAGAAACAGGTCGTTGGCCACCTTCTCGCCCACCGAGACCCTGACGCCCTCGCCCGCGAACGGACGGACACTGAGCCCGGCCTGGCCACAGGCATCAGTGAACCGCATCGTGTCGGGACCGAGCCGCAGCCAGACGAAGTTCGCCTCGGTCGGCGGCACGGTCCAGCCCGTCCCGGTCAGCTCGGCGCGGATCCGGTCCCGCTCGGCGACGACTAGCTCGACGCGGTCGAGCAGTTCGGCCTCGGCGGCTAGCGATGCCACGGCGGCTGCCTGCGCGACCGCGTTCACCGCGAACGTGAGCATGGTCTTGCGGGCCGCCGCCGCTACCGGCTCGTGCCCGACCAGGAAGCCGACCCGCAGCCCGGCGAGACCGTACGCCTTGGAGAAGGTCCGCAGCACGGCCACGTTCGGCCGGCCGGCGTACATCTCGATGCCGTCGGGGACGGCCGGATCGCGTACGTACTCGGCGTAGGCCTCGTCGAGCACGACCAGGCAGTCGCCTGGTACCTGGTCCAGGAAGCGGGCGAGCTCGCCGGTGCTGACCACTGTCCCGGTCGGGTTGTTCGGAGTGCAGACGAAGATCAGCCTGGTCGCCGCGGTGATCGCGGCCGCCATCGCCTCGAGGTCATGCCGCTCGTCGCGCAGCGGTACCTGGACCGACGTCGCCCCGGCCAGGTCAGCAAGGTAGGGATACGCCTCGAAGGACCGCCAGGCGTAGAGCACCTCCGCGCCTGGGTCGACGACCGCCTCGAGCAGCTGCTGCACCAGCCCGACCGACCCGCAGCCGACCGCGACGTGGCTGGCCGGCACGCGGTAACGGGCGGCGATCGCCTCGGTCAGCTCCGCCGCGCTGTTGTCCGGGTACCTGTTAACCTCGCCGGCCGCCTCGGCGATGACCTTGACGACGGAGGGCAGCGGGCCGAACGGTGACTCGTTCGACGAGAGCTTGTAGGTGCGCCCGGCGGAGGCGGCGGGCGGCTTGCCCGGCTTGTAGGGCGCGAACTGATCAAGTATCGGTCGGAATCGTGGCGTCGGCGTGGACATCGTTGTCCTCCCGGGCTGATGAGGTCTGCTCGCCCGCAGCGGTTTCGGCAATATACCGGCCAGGCACCGCGCCAAACCACGGGCGCTCCCGCGCGTCATCTCCGGCCGCCACCGGGCCGCCGGGCGACTGCCGGACCGGCTCGCAGGCCTGCCGCTGCCTAGGCCTGAGCATAGGCGGATGCAGGACATCGGTGTCACCGCGCCGGTAGAGCTGGGCCGGCCTGCCGCCCGACGAGCTGGCCGATCCGGTCTCCACCAGGAACCGCTCCGCACCGGTCACCTTGCGATGGAAGTTGCGCGGATCGAGCGGGGTGCCCCAGACGATCTCGTAGACCCGGCGCAGCTCGGCGACGGTGAAGGTGTCCCGGCAGAACGCGGCGCCGAGCGTGGTGTACTCCAGCTTGGCCCTGGCCCGCTCCACCCCGTCCTGCAAGATGCGCAGATGGTCGAAGGCCAGCTCCGTCAGGCTGCCCACCGGCTGCCAGCTCATCCGCGGATGATCGGGCGCCGGGAGATCAGGGGCCAGGCCCAGGTACGCGACGGACACCACTCGCTGCCTGGGGTCACGGTCGGGGTACCCGTAGGTCTGAAGCTGCTCCAGGTGGACGGCCGCGTGCGGCAGCCCGGCCCGTTCCCCGAGTACCCGGGCCGCCGTCGCGGGCAGATCCTCGTCGAGCCTGATGAAGCCGCCAGGGAGAGCCCAGCGACCCAGGTGCGGCTCAGCCCGCCGCCGCCAGACCAGCGCCGAGAGCTGGCTAGCCCGCACCGTGAGGATCACCAGGTCGACGCTGACGGCGACCCGCGGCACCTCCATGCCTTGCACGGTACTTGGTTATCGTGCACGACCGCACGCGGGCGCCCGCGGATCTCTCCGGTCAGGGATGCGGCCCGATGGCCAGGACGGTTATCACGGGCTGGCCATCCTCGTCCGGTCCGTAGCGCCAGAAGATGCGCCACGCCGAAGGCGTGCGGTTCTCGACGTAGGAGTCCCATACCTTCACGTCGCGGTCGACCGGGAAACTCTCGTAGGGATGGGATGCCAGGCCAGGGTGGCGCGGGTTCTGCTCAAGCTTCGCCAGGGCGCGGCGGACCTTGCCCAGCTTGGCCTGCTGGACCGGGTCGCCATCCTCCATCTCCTTCAGCTTCCTGGCCACTGCCGTGGAGAAGCGCAGCTTGTAGAGCACGGAGCCGCTAGCCGTCGTTCTCGTCGTGATCGTCGTACTGCTGGAAGCTGCCCTGGTCGACGGTGTCGCCGCGGTCAGCCTCGGCCAGGCCGTCGCGGATCTCCGATGCCAGCCCCGGATTGCGCCAGACGATCATCTCCCGCTCGGGGATGGAAACGACAGGAATCAGCAGCAGCACCCCATCGACGCGCTGCTCCACGCGGTAGCGGCGGCCGGGTTCGGCGCCTGCCTTGCCGAGGCTCACGCGGCCACGGCTGTCGACCTCGACCTCGGCGACTGTCTCAAACTGTTCTGGCTGGTAGCTGGCGGATGCTGCTGAGGCGCTCATTTTGCATTCCCGACGATCTAGGACGTCCGGCAGGTCGGGGAGGTTAGGCCCTTACGGGGTATTGCGGTAATGCCCATTAGTTGTCTGGTAACACTTTACCCATGCGGGCCAGGCAATTAAAGCGGCCTGCCAGGCTCGTGGCCGGCGATCACGATTCTGGGCGGGCCGCCGGCGATGACCAGGTCGTGACCATCTCGTATCGTGAAGACATGAACCGGCTTGGAGAGCTTGAACGCGCCATCATGGAGGTTCTCTGGGTTGCGCCCGATCAGATGACAGTCAGGCAGGTCGGCAACTGCCTGACCGACCGGGATCTGGCCCACACCACGGTCATGACCGTGCTCGACCGGCTAGCCAAGAAGGGGTTCGTCCGCCGTCAGCGGGCCGGCCGCGCCTGGCGTTACCGGCCGGCCGAGAGCAGGGAGGCCTACGTCGCCGAGCTGATGCTGACCGCACTGGACCAGACCGGTGACCGGCAGGCCGCGCTGACCAGGTTCGCCAGAAGCGTCTCGGGCAGCGAAGCTGAAGCGCTCCGGGCGGCGCTTGAGGCCTTCAGCGGGGGCGGCGGGGACTGATCAGCAGTGTCAGCCGCCGTCTTCCTGCTCGGTGCCGTCGCGATCGGCTGCGTACCGGCCGCGCATCTGCTCGCCAGCGCTAGCTGGCCGCGCCGGTCGCCTGCCGTGGCCATCGCCCTCTGGCAGGCCATCGGGCTCGGCTGGGGCGTCGCGACGGTCGGCGCCCTGGCTGGTTTCGGAGCGGCCGGCCAGGGCGGGCGGGCCGGGATCGGGCTGCCCAGCGTGGCCGGAGCGGCCGCGCGCGCGGCGAGCCTGCTGCTGGGCACCGACACCGCCGCCACCAGGCGCTGGGACGTGCTCAGCGGCCTGCGCGTCCTGTCGCTGACG
>JADGPC010000194.1 GCA_017882645.1 Streptosporangiales bacterium
ACGCGCTGAACCGGCTCCGGCACATGGCCAGGCGCGAGCCGCTCCCGGTGACCGCGCTGGACATCCGGTCGCCGGAAACCAGGGAGCGCGGCGGAATCCCGTTCGTGAATCATCATCCGGCGACCGTGACGGGCCAGTTCCGGGCGGCCGGCCTGCAGACGGACCGCGTGCTGTCGGTGTCCAATCTCCGGCATCCGGTATTCAAGAAAGCGCTGCCCGGGCGCGCGATCCTGGTCGCCGAGCGGATGGCGCAGCCCAGGCTGGCCCGCATCCAGTTCGGCCCGAGCCTCTTCTACCTCCTCCGCAAGTAGCAGCGCCCGCTGCATGTCGTGATCGTGGTGGGTTCTCTTGCTCTAGCGCGGTCAACCCACCACGATCATGAGAGTGGCGGCTCCGGAGATCAACCTCATCGACGCCGATGCCTACCAGCGAGGCGGCCCGCCGCACGAGCAGTTCTCCTGGCTGCGCGAGCACGCACCGGTGTTCTGGCATGCCAACGGCGGCGGTGACGGCTGGCCGGGATTCTGGGCGGTCACCCGGCACGAGGACGTCGCGTACCTGTCCAGGCATCCCGAGATCTTCTCCTCGGCGCGCCGCCTGACGGTGTTCGGCGAGGTTCCCGAGCAGGCCATCGAGCTGCAGCGGCTGATGATGCTGAACATGGACCCGCCGCAGCACACCAGGCAGCGCGCGTTCGTCAGCCGCGGCTTCACGCCGCGGATGATCGGCCGCCTGGAGCAGCACATCACGCGCGTCTGCCACGAGCTGATCGGGCAGGTCAGACCGCGGGGCGCGGCCGACTTCGTCACCGACATCGCCGCGCCGCTGCCGCTGCAGGTGATCTGCGAGCTGGTGGGCGCGCCGCTGGCGGACCGGGACCGGATCTACGAGCTGTCGAACCGGCTCGTCGGCGCGGACGATCCGGAGTTTCAGAGCCCGACCGGGCAGCGCATGCAGCACGCGGCCGCCCTGGAGATCTACGCCTACGCCGGGGAGCTCGCCGAGCGCCGCCGGGCGCAGCCGGCCGACGACATCGTGACCCGGCTGCTGCAGCCCGACGAGGCCGGCGAGGTGCTGAGCGACGACGAGTTCGACCTGTTCTTCCTGCTGCTGACGGTGGCCGGCAACGAGACCACGCGGAACGCGGTCTCCGGCGGCATGCTCGCGTTCTTCGAGCATCCCGGCCAGTGGCGCCGCCTGGTCGGCGACCCGGCGCTGATCCCGTCCGCCGCCGAGGAGATCGTCCGCTGGGTGAGCCCGGTGAACCTGTTCCGCCGCACCGCGACGTGCGACACCGCCCTCGGCGGCCAGCGGATCGCCGAGGGCGACAAGGTGGTGTTCTTCTACTCCTCGGCCAACCGTGACCAGGACGTGTTCGCCCGCCCGCAGGACTTCGACGTCGGCCGTGACCCGAACCCGCATGTCGGGTTCGGCGGCGGCGGCCCGCACTTCTGCCTGGGCAAGCACCTGGCGGTACTCGAGCTGCGGATACTGCTGCGGGCGCTGACCGAGCGGATGCCGGACATCACGCAGGATGGTGACGCGAGCAGGCTCCGGTCCAACTTCATCAACGGGATCAAGCACCTGCCCGTGCGGTTCTCGCCGTAGCGGATCGCCGGGACGGGCGAGACGGGCGGGACAGCGGGCTAGATCCGGTAGTCGCGGTGGTCACACCGGCACGTCGACTTCCGCCACCGCCTGCGCGAACTGCGCCGCGTACAGCCGGGCGTAGGCGCCGTCGGCCGCGAGCAGCTCGGTGTGAGTGCCCTGCTCCACGATCTGGCCGCTCTCCATCACCAGGATCGTGTCGGCGTCCCGGATCGTGGACAGGCGGTGCGCGATGACGAAGCTGGTCCGGCCCTGGCGCAGTGAGTTCATCGCCCGCTGGATCAGCACCTCGGTCCTGGTGTCGACCGAGCTGGTCGCCTCGTCCAGGATCAGGATGGCAGGCCTGGCGAGGAACGCGCGGGCGATGGTGATCAGCTGCTTCTCCCCCATGCTGACATTCGACCCCTCCTCATCAATGACCGTTTCATACCCATCAGGGAGCATTTGAACAAATCTGTCGACGTAGGTCGCCTTGGCCGCCGCGACGATATCCGCGCGGGTCGGCGAGTCCGCGCCGTAGCCGATGTTGTCCGCGATGGTTCCGCCGAACAGCCAGGCGTCCTGCAGCACCATGCCGGTGAGCGAGCGAAGCTCTTCCCGGCTCATGTCGGCGATGTTGACGCCGTCCAGCGAGATCGCGCCCCCGTCGACTTCGTAGAACCGCATCAGCAGGTTCACCAGCGTGGTCTTGCCCGCGCCCGTCGGCCCGACGATCGCCACGGTCTGGCCGGGCTCGACCGCCAGCGACAGGTGCTCGATCAGCGGCACGTCGGGGAAGTACCTGAACGAGACGTCCTCGAATCGCACCCGGCCGTGGATCTCCTCCGGCCTGGCCGGGACCGGCTGGTCGGCCTCCTGCTCGTCCGCGTCGAGCAGCGCGAACACGCGCTCGGCCGAGGCGACCCCGGACTGGAGCAGGTTGGCCATGCTGGCGACCTGGGTCAGCGGCTGGCTGAACTGCCGCGAGTACTGGATGAAAGCCTGCACGCCGCCGAGTGACAGCGCGCCGGCCGCCACCCGCAGCGCCCCGACCACGGCGACCAGCACGTAGTTCAGGTTCCCGATGAACATCATCGCGGGCTGGATCGTGCCCGAGATGAACTGGGCCCGGAAGCTGGACTGGAAGAGGTTCTCGTTATGCTCGGTGAAGGTGTCCAGGGACGCCTGCGACTGCCCGAAGACCTTGACCAGCGAATGACCGGTGAATTGCTCCTCGATATGGCCGTTCAGCCGGCCCATGGTCGACCACTGGCTGACGAACTCAGGCTGGGCGCGCTTGCCGATCCACATCACGATCCGCACCGAGACAGGCACGGTCACGAGCGCGATCAGCGCGAGCAGCCACGAGATCCAGAACATCATCGCGAGCACGCCCACGATGGTCAGCAGTGAGGTCACCATCTGGCTCAGCGTCTGCTGAAGCGACTGGGCCAGGTTGTCGATGTCATTGGTGACCCGGCTGAGGATCTCACCGCGCGGCTGCCGGTCGAAATAGCTCAGCGGCAGCCGGGACAGCTTGGCCTGAACCTGCTCGCGCATGGCGAACACCGAGCGCTGCACCATGGTCGCGACCACGCGGCCCTGGAACACGCCGCTGACCGCGGCGAAGACGTAGATGATCGCGATGACCGCGAGCAGCCGGCCGACCTGGTTGAAATCGACCCCGTGCCCCGGCGTCAGGTGGATCGAGCCGATCAGGTTGGCCTGCGTGTCCTTGCCCGCGGCCCGGAGCCCGGCTACGACCTCGGCCTTGGTCTGACCGGCCGGGATCTTGGAGCTGATCCAGCCGGAGAAGATCAGGTTGGTGACGTTGCCGAGCAGCTTCGGCCCGAGCACCGTGAACGTGACGCTCACGACGCCGAGGACCAGGCTGAGGATGATCAGCGGACGCTGCGGCGACAGCATCCGGAGCAGCCGCCGGCTGGATGCGCCGAAGTTCAGCGCCTTCTCGGTCGACATGCCGCCCATGAACCTGGCCGGGCCGTGGTTCATCCCGGGCGCGGGGCCCGGGCCCCGCTTCGGAGTCGGCCGCTCCCCCGGCCCGAGCTGCACCTCCGCACTGACCTCTGACGGAGCCGCGCCGTCCGCCTTCCGGCAGGTGTCCGAGCTCATGCTCGCTCCCCCGTTCGCTTGCGGGCCGCGCCCCTTCAGCTCGCTCATGCGGCCTCCTGCTCGCTTAGCTGGGACAGCACGATCTCCCGGTAGGTCTCGTCGGTCCGCATCAGCTCGTCGTGCGTGCCGCTCGCCACGATCCGGCCCGCCTCCAGGACGATGATCTTGTCGGCCTGCCTGATCGTCGCCACTCGCTGAGCCACGATCAGCACGGTGGCCGCCGCCGTCTCCTGGGCCAGCGCGGCCCGCAGCGCGGCGTCCGTGGCGTAGTCCAGGGCCGAGAACGAGTCATCGAACAGATAGATCTCCGGCCGGTGCACGATGGCGCGGGCGATCGCCAGCCGCTGGCGCTGGCCGCCGGAGACATTGGTGCCGCCCTGGGCGATCTTGGCGTCGAGGCCGCCGGTCATCTGGGCCACGAAGTCGCGCGCCTGCGCGATCTCCAGCGCCTGCCAGAGCTGGGCGTCGGTCGCCGCCGGATCGCCATAGCGCAGGTTGGACGCGACCGTCCCGGAGAACAGGTACGGCCGCTGCGGCACCAGGCCGATCAGGTCGGACAGGACCAGCGGATCGAGTTCCCTGACGTCGATGCCGTCGACGAGCACGTCTCCCCCGGTGGCGTCGAACAGCCGCGGGATGAGGTTAAGCAGGGTGGTCTTGCCGGCGCCGGTGCCCCCGATGATGGCGGTCACCTGGCCGGGCTCGGCGAGCAGGCTGATGTCATGCAGCACGGGCTGCTGTGCGCCCGGGTAGCGGAACTCGACATCGCGCAGTTCGAGCCGCCCGTGCAGGGCGCCGACGCGGACCGGCTCCGCGGGCGGCCGCACGTCGGGCTCGGTGTCGATGACCTCGACGATCCGCTCGGCGCAGACCTCGGCCCGCGGCACCATGACGAACATGAAGGTCGCCATCATGACCGACATCAGGATCTGCAGCAGGTAGGTCAGGAACGCCGTCAGCGCGCCGATCGGCATTTGGCCACTCGCGACCAGGTGCCCGCCGAACCACAGCACCGCGATGCTGGAGAAGTTCAGCACCAGCATGACCGAGGGGAACATCAGCGCCATCAGCCGGCCGGTGCCGAGCGAGACATCGAACAACTCGGTGTTGGCTCCTTCGAACCTGTCCCGCTCATGGCTGTCCCTGACGAACGCCCTGATGACCCGGACGCCGGTGATCTGCTCGCGCAGCACCCGGTTGATCTGGTCGATCCGCTCTTGCATCTGGCGGAACAGCGGCCGCATCCGGGAGATGATCAGCGCCACGATGATGCCCAGGGCCGGGACGGCGACGAGCAGCAGCGCGGACAGCTGCACGTCCTGGTTCAGGGCCAGGATGATGCCGCCGACGCACATGATCGGAGCTGACACCATCAGGGTGAACGTCATCAGCGCCAGCATCTGGACCTGCTGGATGTCATTGGTATTGCGCGTGATCAGCGACGGCGTCCCGAAGTGGCCGACCTCGCGGGCAGAGAACTCCTGAACCCGGCTGAAGACGGCCAGCCGCATGTCGCGGCCGACCGCCATCGCTGTCCTGGCGCCGAAGAAGACCGCGCCGGTGGCGCAGATGATCTGCACGAACGCGACCGCGATCATGAAGCCGCCGGTCCGCCAGATATAGCTCGTGTTGCCGGTGATCACGCCGTTATCGATGATGTCGGCATTCAGGGTCGGCAGGTACAGGGTGGCGAGCGTCTGGACAAGCTGGAGCACCACCACGTACCACAGGTCCCGGTGGTACGGGCGGAGGTGGTCGCGGAGCAGTCGGATCAGCACGGGTCACTCGCTCGGGGTCGGGGCGGTCGGGGGCGCGGCCTGAGCCAGCATCGGGGGCCGCGCCTGCGGATCGCAAGCGAATTCGCCCTCAGCGTGCTCGCCGGTGGCTAACGGCCAGCGGAGCTCGCCGAGTGCCTCGCGGAGCAGCGGCACCAGGGCGACCGGCGGATCGGATCGCAGCCAGCGCTCGAGCGCCACCTGCATGGCGGCCGCGACCGCCCCGGCCATGACGGCGGGGAACATGTCGGTGTCCAGGTCCGCGCCGATCCGGTCGGCTATCGCCTGGGCCAGCGTCTGCTGGGCGGCGTACTGCGTCCGCAGGTACTCGCCCTGCAGGACCGGGGACATGACGACCAGGCGGACGCCTTCGATCCACTCCTTGTCGGGGGTGCGCTCATTGCCGGCGTACGGGTGCAGCACCGCGCTGGTGATCGCCTCCATCAGCGGCTCCGCGGCCGGGCGCTGCCGCAGCGCTACGCCGATCAAGGTGCCCCGCTCCATCGCCAGGGCGCAGATCGCCTCGTACTTGCTGGCGAAGTAATTGTTGAACGTGCGGGTCGAGACGCCTGCCTCGGCAGCGATGTCCTCGACCAGGACGTTGTCCAGCCCGCGCTGCACGGCCAGGCGCATCGCGGCGATCCCCAGCGCCCGTCTGGTGGCTGCCTTCTTGCGTTCGCGCAGTCCGCCGGCCTCGCAGCGATCGTCCTGGGCAACTGACACGCCAGCCATCCTAGCCAATCTTGCGTGTTGCGCAAACTTGAAGAAACTTGCAGTTTGCGCGCCGCGCAACCGGACCTCGAACAGCGATGTCGCATTTTCGCTAGACTCTGGCCCTCGCCGACCCCGATGCTGGCTGTATGCACGAAGATACCGAGCGCTGCATCAGGGCCGTTCAGTCGAAGGACGCCAGGTTCGACGGCTGGTTCTTCACGGCCGTGCTGACGACCGGCATCTACTGCCGGCCCAGCTGCCCGGCCGTCCCGCCCAAGCCGCAGAACATGCGCTTTTTCCCCAGTGCCGCCGCCGCGCAGCAGGCCGGCTTCCGTGCCTGCAAGCGATGCAGGCCCGATGCGAGCCCCGGCTCGCCGGAATGGAACGAGCGCGCGGACCTGGTCGCCAGGGCCATGCGGTTCATCGCCGACGGGGTCGTCGACCGCGCGGGCGTGGCCGGCCTGGCCGCCCAGCTCGGCTACAGCGTCCGGCAGGTGGAGCGGCAGCTCCTCGCCGAGCTCGGGGCGGGCCCGCTGGCCCTGGCCCGTGCCCAGCGGGCTCAGACCGCGAGGCTGCTGATCGAGACGACCGCCCTGCCGATGGGCGACGTCGCCTTCGCGGCCGGCTTTCCCAGCATCAGGACCTTCAACGACACGGTGCTCGAGGTCTTCGCGATGTCGCCGACCGAGCTGCGCCGCCGGGCCGCGGCCGGCCGGGAGGCAGCTGGCCGGCGGCCCGCCGGCCAGTGCGGGACGGGCGTCCGCGCGGCCAACGAGGGCCGCAGCCCGTCGCTCGGCGTAATCTCGCTCCGGCTGCCGTTCCGGCTGCCGATGTGCCCGGACAACCTGTTCGGCCACCTGGTAGCGACGGCGATACCAGGGGTCGAAGAGTGGCGCGACGGCGCGTACCGCCGTACGCTGCGCCTGCCGCACGGCCCGGGTGTCGTGTCCTTGCGGCCAGGTCCTGAGTACATCGCCTGCCAGCTCGCCCTGACCGATCTGCGTGATCTCGCGATGGCGATCAGCCGGTGCCGGCGGCTGCTCGACCTAGACGCGGACCCGGTCGCGGTATGCGACCAGCTCCGCCAGGATGCGGCCCTCGCGCCGCTGATCGACAAGGCGCCAGGGCGCCGGGTGCCGCGGACCGTCGACGCGGCCGAGCTGGCGGTTCGCGCCGTGATCGGCCAGCAGGTCTCCACGGCGGCGGCCCGGACGCACGGGGCGCGGCTCGCCCAGCGGTACGGTGAGCTCGTTGATGATCAGGCCGGCGGCCTCACCAGGCTGTTCCCCGACGTGGTCGCGCTCGCGGACGCCGGCGAATCAGCGCTGGCCATGCCGGCGACGCGGCGCCAGACGGTGATCGCGCTGGCCCGCGCGATCGCCTCAGGGGCCGTCGACCTTGGTGCCGGCGCGGACTGGGACCTGGCCAGAAGCACGCTGGCCGCGGTGCCCGGCATCGGCCCGTGGACGATCGAGCTGGTCGCGATGCGCGGCCTGGGCGATCCCGATGCCTTCACGGCGGCCGACCTTGGTGTCCGCCAGGCGGCGGCCGGGCTCGGCCTGCCGGTCTCGCCGGCCGCCCTGATCAGGCGCGCTGAGCCGTGGCGGCCCTGGCGTGGATACGCGGTGCAGTATCTGTGGGCGACCTCGGATCATGCGATCAATCAGCTCCCGGCGGCCTGAGGGCCGGACGGATCCGGACCAGATAACGAAGAGAAAGGACGACAGATGACTGTGCGCATATCCGCCAGCCAGCGGTCGCACGCGGTAATCGACAGCCCCATCGGGCCGCTGACCCTGATCACGCAGGACGGCAGACTGGCCGGGGTCCACATGGAGGTGGCCAGGTACGAGCCGGACGCGGCGGCCCTCGGAGCAGCGGTCGACTGTGCCGCCGACCCGGTGCTCGCGGCAGCGGCCAGTCAGCTGGGCGCCTATTTCAGCGGCGAGCTAACCAGCTTCGATCTCCC
>JADGPC010000195.1 GCA_017882645.1 Streptosporangiales bacterium
CGGCGGATCTGACGCCGGTCATCACCAGGCTCACCGCCGAGCAGCGCGCGGCCAAGGCCGAGATCATCGCGGCGTACCGCACGCAGGCGCCGGCGCTGCGCCTCGGGTCCGCCGACCTGGCCGCCGATCCGTCCAAGCTCGATTACGAACTCGCCTGGCAGATGCCGCTGGCCGGTGGGGGGCGGTCGTCAGGTTGGGCGGGTGGCTAGGGCGGACATCATCCGGCCTAGGGAGCTGCTCAGGTCCCAGCGCTCGTCCAGGGCCGCGAGCGCGGCCGGGTCGGGCGGCCGGGCCGGCAGCGTGCCGTCGACTTCCGGCACCGGGGCGTCGGCAGCGACCTGAACCACCGGCACCGCGGCCTCCAGGTACGTCCGCGCCGCGACCAGCTTGGCCCGGCTGCCGCCCGGCCAGCCGCCGTGACCCGCGTCGATCGCGGCCAGCATGCCGTCGACGGAGCCGAACACCCGGACCAGCGCGGCCGCGGTCTTCTCGCCCACGCCAGGCACGCCCGGCAGCCCGTCGCTCGGATCGCCGCGCAGCGCGGCGAATGCCGCGTAGCCGCGGCCGGGGATCTGGTAGCGCTCGGTCACCGCGGCCTCGTCGATGACCTGGAGCCTGCCGATCCCTCGCACCGTGTACAGGATCGTGATCCGGCGCTCGTCGTCGACCAGCTGGAACAGGTCGCGGTCCCCGGTCACCACTTCCACCGGGCCGCTGGCCCGGGCGGTCAGCGTCCCGATCACGTCGTCGGCCTCGTAGCCGTCGGCCGCCGCCATCGCGACGCCCGCCGCGGCGAGCACCTCGCTGATCACCGGGATCTGGGTCACCAGCGCGTCAGGCACCTGCTCGGAGCCGTCCGGGTTGGCCCGGTGCTGCTTGTAGGACGGAATCGCGGCGACCCGGAACGCTGGCCGCCAGCTGGCGTCCATGCAGGCCACCAGGCGGCCAGGGTGACGGGCCCGGACCAGCCTGGCGATCATGTCGAGCAGGCCGCGGACGGCGTTCACCGGCGTCCCGTCTGGCGCGGTCATGCTGTCCTGCGGAACACCGTAGAAGGCGCGGAAGTACAGCGAGGCGGTATCAAGCAGCATCAGCGGAGCCACCCTGGTGATCCTGCCAGAACGCCGGGCCCGGCTAGCGCAGTTGGCGGATCATCTGCTCTTCCCAGTGGTCGGGTTCGGTCGGCCTGACCGGCTGGCGCGCACCGGTCAGGGAGAATCCCATCCGCTGATAGAAAGCGCGGGCCCGGTCGTTCACCTCCGTCACCCACAGCACGAGCTTGGGCGCGCCGGCCGCGCTGGCGTAACCGGCGACCGCCTCGACCAGCGCGTCGGCCACTCCCAGCCCGCGAGCGCGCGGATCGACCCACATCCCGACGAGCTGCCAGGCCAAGGGGACCGCGAACTCGTCGTCCGGATCCTCGACCTTCCCCGTCGCCATCCCGGCCGGCTCGCCGTCATGCCAGGCCAGGAAGCTGGCCGCGGTCGCCGATCCGAGCCGCTCCCGCCACACCCGGTCCTCGAAGCCCAGCTCGCGCTCAAGCGTGGACATGAAGGCAAACGGTGCCTCGGCCAGCGCCGCCAGCCGCACCCGCCTGCTGAGCTCCCAGTCCGCGGGTTCGAGCCTGCGGATGACGGTCCGCTCGCGCGCGTCAGCCGCGTCGTCGGCTGTCATTGACTGCTCCTTGCCTGGCTACTGGACGGAGGTGTAGGCGACCACGCCGTGCCGGAGGGCGCCGATGGCGGTCCCCGCTGTGGTCGCGAGCGCCGTGTCCCCCGCCGCCTGGCGGATCTGGTCGAGCAGGTCGATGAGCTGCTTGACGGCCCTGACGAAGTCACCGGGCGTCATGTCATCGCCGAGCAGCACGTCGAGGGGGCGCCCGGACGCCCAGGCGTGGGACTTCCACGCGAAGCCGAAATCCGGCTCCCGCAGGAACGACAGCCGGTGGCTCTTCTCGATCCCGTCCAGCTCGCCCCACAGCCTGGTCATGGCTGCGACCACCGCCCCGACCTGACCGCCAGGCAGCCTGGGCGGTGCGGAGTCGTCGGGCCGCCGCGCCTCGAAGGTCAGTGCCGACACGGTGGCAGCCAGCTCGGCGGGGTTCAGGTCGTCCCAGATCCCCCGGCGCAGGCACTCGGCGGTCAGCAGGTCGAGCTCGGAGTAGATGCCGGCCAGCATCCGGCCGTCGGCGGTGACCTTGTCACCCTCCAGGTAGGCCAGCTGGGCGAGCACGGCGCAGACCCGGTCGAAGGTCCTGGCGATCACGTGCGCCCGCCCGGCTACCCGCCGGTCGAGCGCGACCGCCTCCTTTTCCAGCCGAAGGAATTTCTCCGACATCCGGGCATGCACCTCGGAATCCGGGCAGGCGTGGCAGGGGTGCTCGCGCAGCCGGCGCCGGAGATCGGTGACCGCGGACTCGGCCGCGCCGCCGCTGCCGGTCTTCCCGGCCCTGGCCGCCCGGCGCAGCTCGCCGGGATCGACGCTCGCGAGCTTGTTCCGCATCGATGCTGCGAGGTCCTTGCGATGCTGTGGCGAGCGAGGGCTGAACCGGCCGGGAATCGGCATCCGCTCCACCGGCATCACCGGGTCGGTGCAGTCCGCGGCCGAGAGCCGCCTGAGCTGCCGGTGCTCGGTCAGCACGGGCACGGTCGGCGCCGCCGGGCTGGCGGCAGGCTCGAGGACCACGGCCGTCCCGGCCCGGCGGCCGCCGGGGACCACGATGATGTCACCACGGCCGAGATTCGCCAGTGACTCAACGACGGCGGCCCGGCGCGCCACCGACCGGTCCTTGGACAGCTCCTTCTCACGCTGGGACAGTTCCGAGCGCATCCTGGCGTACTCGGCGAAATCCCCCCGGTCGCAGCTCGCGGCCAGCCCTTCCATCGAGTCCCTGATCCGGCGGGCCTGCCGGGCGATGCCGACTACGGCCCGGTCCGCCTGGAACTGGGCGAACGAGGACTCCAGCAGCCGGGAAGCCCGGTCATGGCCAACCTGGCCGACCAGGTTGACCGCCATATTGTACGACGGCTGGAAGCTCGAGTTCAGCGGATAGGTCCTCGTCCCGGCCAGTCCGGCCACGGCGACCGGGTCGATGCCCGGCTGCCACAGCACGACCGCGTGCCCCTCGACGTCGATCCCCCGCCGCCCGGCCCGACCCGTGAGCTGGGTGTACTCCCCCGCGGTCAGCGCGGCGTGGGTCTCGCCGTTCCACTTGTCGAGCTTTTCCACCACGACCGTCCTGGCCGGCATGTTGATGCCGAGCGCCAGCGTCTCGGTGGCGAAGACGGCGCGGATCAGGCCCGCGGCGAACAGTGCCTCGACGACTTCCTTGAATGCGGGAAGCTGGCCGGCGTGATGGGCCGCGATCCCGCGCACGAGGCCTGCCAGCCAGTCGTCGTAGCCCAGCACAGGGAGGTCCTGCGACGGGATGTCCGCAGTGCGCTCGGCGACGATGGCGGCGATCTGCTGGGCCTCCTCGGCCGTGGTCAGCCGCAGGTTCGCGGCCAGGCACTGCTGGACGGCGGCGTCGCAGCCGGCCCGGCTGAAGATGAACGTGATCGCCGGCAGCAGCGCCGCCCGGTCCAGCCGGCTGACCACGTCGGCCCGGCGTGGCGGGGCGAACCTGGGCGCGCCTGGCCGGCTGCCCACCATCATGTGCTGCCACAGCGGCACCGGCCGGTGCTCGTCAACGATCACGGTCGTGCCGCCCCGCACGGAGGCCAGCCAGTCGCCGAACTCCTCGGCATTGCTGACCGTCGCGGAAAGCGCGGTGAGTGCGACCGACTCGGGCAGGTGAATGATCACCTCCTCCCAGACCGCGCCGCGGAACCGGTCGGCCAGGTAATGCACTTCGTCGAGTACCACGTGGCTCAGGCCGGATAGGGTCGGTGACCCGGCGTACAGCATGTTCCGCAGCACCTCGGTGGTCATGACCACGACCGGCGCCTCGCCGTTGATGCTGTTGTCGCCGGTCAGCAGGCCGACCTTGGCCGCCGAGTAGCGCCTGACCAGGTCGTTGTACTTCTGGTTGGACAGCGCCTTGATCGGCGTGGTGTAGAAGCACTTGCGGCCCTGGGCCAGCGCCAGGTGCACGGCGAACTCGCCGACCACGGTCTTTCCCGACCCGGTCGGCGCGGCCAGCAGCACGCCATGCCCGTCAGCCAGCGCGCGGCAGGCCGCGACCTGGTAGTCGTCGAACTCGAAGTCATACAGGGCCTGGAACGCGGTCAGGCCGGCGTCGTCGGTCTTCCTGCTGCGCATGTGAGCGGCATACCGCACGGCCGGGCTGGCCGGGCTGGCGGGACTGTGCGGGCTGCCGGGGCGGTCAGGGCTGGCGGGGCGGTCAGGGCTTCCCGGCTTGCTCATGTGATCAAGGCTAAGGGCCGCCGCCGGCGGCCGGACGGCGGCATAGCTCACAGAGCCGCCCAGATGCCCCGTCCCGTCGCCCCGGATGCGCCCTCAGGCAGAGACTTAACGTCGCTGGCAGCCGTATTGTCTCGGCTAACCTCCGAGCCCCTAGCGGCCTGCTTCGATGTCGTCGTAGTCGGAGGTGACCGCCGGTTCGGTGTCGAGCCCGTACTCGCTGATCTCCTCGGGGGTCAGACCGGGATAGAGCGTCCCGCGCCGGGCCCGGCGCCGGTCGTTGGCCCAGGCGAAGACCTCGGCTCCCTCGACGAGCAGCACGCAGGGCACGGCCAGCAGCAGCATGCTGATCGGGTCGGGACTCGGCGTGGCGACCGCGGCGAACGCGAACACGGCGAAGATGATCATCCGCCGCCACTTGGCGAACCGCTGGTGCGTCAGCACCCCGGCTAGATTGAGCAGCACCATGACCAGCGGGATCTCGAACGTGAGCCCGAAGATCAGCAGCATCGCGAGCGCATAGCCGATATAGGACGTGACGCTGATGAACGGGGCGACGTTCTGCGGCAGCTGGCCGAGCAGGAAATGCAGTCCTTTGGTCATGGCGAAGTAGGCGATGGTGCCGCCGATCGCGAAGAGGGGGAACACCGCCGCAGCGAACAGGTAGGTCCAGCGCCGCTCTCTGCGGTGCAGCCCCGGCGCGATGAAGGCCCACAGCTGGTACAGCCAGTACGGGGCGGAGATGATGATGCCGATCGCGATGGCCAGCTTCAGGTGCAGGAAGAAGTAGTCGAACAAGCCGGTCACGATCAGGCGGCAGGGCTCGTGAGCCTGCACCGAGGCCGGCACTCCTGGCTGCACGCCGTTGCGGACCCTGGCGGGCAGCTTGCAGTACGGATGCGTGATGAACCTGAAGACGGGTCGCTCGAAATACCAGCCCGCGATCGACGCGACCGTCACCGCGAGCACGGCCTTGAGCACACGGTTGCGCAGCTCGCGGATGTGCTCCATGAGCGGCATCCGCGCCTCGGGATTGACGACCCTGCGGCTGCGGGGCATGCGGAGCTTGCGAGCGTTATCGCCTGGCGCCGAGCCGTTCACCGTGGCGGGGCTGTCCTGGTGAGCGGACATCACCGTCCCTTGGCTTAGTAAGACCGGGTGTCGTGCTGCTGCCCGGCCGCGCCCGAACCGGCCTGCTGGGCGTCACTGCCTGCCGACTGCTTCTGCAGGTCGCTGAGCTGCCGCTGGAGGGCGTCGATCTGGGCCTGCTGGGACTGACTGGGCGGCGGGCTCGGCAGCTGCTGCGGCGGCGGCGCGACGTAGGTCGCCTGGTTGCCTGGCCCGCTGTCGGGCAGCTTGTCGTCGTCGTCCAGGCCCTTGATCGACTTCTTGAAGATATGCATGGAACTGCCGAGTGCCCGGGCGGCTCCCGGCAGCCTGGTCGAGCCGAACAGGAGCAGCACCACCACGAGCAGAATGATGATGTGCGGTGCACTGGGATCGAACATGGTGGTCCCCAATCCAGTCGGGAGGCGTACCTGCGTTAATCAGCTGTGGTTCGTTGCCGACCAGCCGCCGGCTTGCCCGCACCGTATTCTACATGCGCTACCGGTCGATCCCGATTCATCAGGCGTACTGCGCCAGCGCCGCCGCGGCGTCCTCCTCGACCTCCTTGGCCAGCTCGGCCGGGGCGATCACCCGCCCGTCCTCGCCGAGCCGCAGCGCCAGCCGCCTGACCCACCGGGTATCCGGCGTCCTGAGCGCCACCCGGAGCCGTCCGTCGCCGGTGTCGGTGACCTCTTCGGTCGGATAGTAGTCAGCGACCCAGCGGCCGGCCTGCGCCAGCTCGAGCTCGACCCGCACGTCCTGCTCCGACGGCCGGAACAGCCCGGAGTCCACGTCGACCTGCTTGGCCTGCGCCGGAACCTCGGCGGCGACCTCGAGCACGGTCAGCCCGAGCACCCGGTCCAGCCGGAACAGCCTGACCGCCTCGGCGCTGCGGCACCAGGCCTCCAGGTAGGTCCGGCCCTCGACGAGCAGAACCCGCATCGGGTCCACGTCCCGCTCGGTCGCCTCGTCCCGGCCGGGGACGTAGTAGGAAAGGTGCAGGCGCCGGCCCCGGCGCATGGCGTCGGCCACCTGGGCCTGCACGTCGGCCGGCGCGCGGCCGTCCATGTGCACGGCGACCTGCGCGCTGGCGGCGGCCGCGTCGCCGGCCGCCGCCTCCAGCTTGGCGATGGTCCTGCGCAGCGCCGAGCGGTCTTGCGGGCCGGGCAGCTCGGCCAGGATCCGCAGCCCGATGAGCAGCGCGCTTGCCTCATCCGTGCCGAGACGCAGCGGCCGGTCCATCGACTCGGCCTGGCTGACCATGATCTCGCCGCCCTCGTACGACAAGTCGATCGGGCAGTACGGATCGGGTGACCGGAGCTCGACGCACCAGAGCATGTTCAGGTCGTCGACGAGCTCGTTCTCGCTGACCCCGAAGGCGGCCGCGGTCTCGGCCAGCCCGACGACCTCGCGGCTGATGACGTAAGGCACCAG